>CAYSMC010000001.1:0-10424 GCA_964432115.1 uncultured Pseudomonadales bacterium
TTTCTTTAATCCTCAATTTCTATTGCTTCGTCATTGTTTTCTTCGTCATCTTCTTCATCTTCTTCATCTTCCTCATCTTCAACAAGGCCTGCGGTGTCTGCTAAATCATTCTCATCAAGATCTTCTTGCTCTTCTTCAGCGTCTTCATCTTCATCCTTAGTTTCTTCTTTAGAATCTAGGTCTTCCAAAATTAATATTTCTTCTTCACTCTTATCTGCTTCACTGTCTTCATTACTAAGTACAACCTCATCTAATGGATTGATATTCAACACTAAAGAATTGAGTTCTTTACACAAAACCTTAAATGATTCTGGCACAGTTGGCGCAGGAATTTCCTCTCCTTTAACAATGGCTTCGAAGGCTTTTGCTCTACCTCGAACATCATCTGATTTAATAGTCAACATTTCTTGCAAAACATGAGCAGCTCGATGTGCCTCAAGTGCCCAAACTTCCATTTCTCCCATACGTTGACCACCCATTTGCGCTTTACCACCTAAAGGTTGTTGAGTCACTAAAGAATAAGGACCTGTTGACCGAGCGTGAGTTTTATCTTCAACCATGTGACTAAGCTTTAAAATATAGTTTATTCCTACTACTGATTGTTCATGATAAGGTTCACCAGTTAAACCATCATATAGTTGAGTTTTACCCGATACTGGTAAACCTGCTTTTTCTAATTCTTGCCAAATTTTATTCTCATCAAACTCTTCAAAAGCGGGCATTGCCACTCGATAACCCAATTGATTAGCGGCCCAACCCAAATGAGTTTCCAAAAGTTGTCCTAAGTTCATACGTGCTAAAACTGACAAAGGAGAAATAATGATATCAACTGCCGTCCCATCTTCTAAATGAGGCATGTCTGCTTGAGGAACAATCTTAGAAATTACTCCTTTGTTACCATGACGTCCCGCCAATTTATCTCCTACTACAATTTTTCTCAATTGAGCAACCTTAACTATAACTTCTTTGATCGTTCCTGGATCTAATTCGTCACCCAAATCACGATCTAAAATTTGTATATCGATTACTGTGCCTTCCTCTCCATGAGGCATACGCAGTGAAGTGTCGCGAATTTCTTTAGATTTTTCTCCAAAAATAGCTCGTAGTAAACGCTCTTCTGGAGAAAGCTCTGTTTCTCCCTTAGGAGCCACTTTACCCACCAAGATGTCGCCAGATTTTACATGACTACCAATTTGGATAATCCCATCAATATTTAAATTGGCTAAAAAGGTTTCACTAACATTGGGTATATCGTTGGTTAATTCTTCAGGACCCAAACGAGTATCCATCACTTTGGCTTTATGTTCACTGATTTGAATAGAACTTAAAGTGTCTTGTTGAACTAAACGATCAGAAATAACGATTGCATCTTCATAACCCAAACCTCTAAAAGAAGTGTAGGCAATTAATAAATTGGTACCCAAAGCTAATTCCCCATGATCAGTGGCCGGACCATCAATTAAAACATCACCTTTTTTGATCTTATCACCGACCAATACCTCTGGAGTTTGATTATAACAAGTACTTTGAGAAGTACGAGCAAATTTATTTAATTTATAAATTAAATTACCCTGTTGATAGCTAACTCGTTCATTGTTAGCATTTTCGACCCAACTTTTAGCTTTTTCTTGATATTTAGGATCAAGTTTTAATACTAATTCACTTGCGTCAACATTGATTATTTCTCCAGGAAATTCCGCTAAAACAGTCCAACCCATAGCAGTGGCGATTTCTTTTTCCATACCAGTACCAACAATTGGTGCCTGAGTTTTGACCAAAGGCACAGCTTGGCATTGCATATGAGAACCCATTAAAGCTCGATTAGCTTCATCATGAGCGATGAATGGAATCAACGAGGCACTACTACCAACCACCTGACGTGGCACCACATCAATATATTCAACCTTTTTTACCGAACCCTCTATAAATTGATTATTGTAACGCATTGGCACCCAATCTTGAGTAATATATCCTTTATCATCAATCTTGACACCTGCATGAGTAATATAATGATCTTCTTCTTCATCAGCACTTAAATAAACAATCTCATCAGTAATCTTTATTTTTCCTCGAGAGTTAATAACTTTAGAATATGGAGCTTCTAAGAATCCATATTTATTAACTTTGGTATAGAGAGCTAAATAAGTGACTAAACCAATGTTAGGACCTTCTGGAGAACGAATAGGACAAATTCTGGAATATTGTGAAGCATTAATGTCACGCATTGAGAAAGATGCTCGATCTCGAGTAACTCCGCCAGTTCCCATAACAGATAGGCGACGTAAATTATCAATTTCTGACAAAGGATTAGTTTGATCTAAAATAGTTGATAAGCGATTGCGACGGAAAAATTCAGCGATCGAAGCAATGAGTGGTCTAGCATTCACTAAAGCTGAAGGCGTTAATACCTCATCTGTTTTGGTTAAAGACATTTTTTCACGAATCGAACGTTCTAAACGAATTAAACCAATCCGAAAAGCACTAATTAAAACTAGTTCTCCAACTTGACGAACTCGGCGATTAGATAAGTGATCAATATCATCAACTTTTCCTTCGCCATTTTGTAATTTAATCAAATATTTAATGCTAGCCAGAACATCTTCTTTAGCTAAAACCGTTAGTTTTTCATCGAGTTTGATCCCTAAACGACGATTCATTTTATAACGACCAACCTCTCCTAAATCATAACGACGAGGATCAAAAAACATATTCTTTAAAAACTCTTGAGCTGTTTCCAAGACCGCTGGTTCACCAGGACGCATTTTTTCATAAACTTCAATCAAGGCTTCAGCTTGATTAGTGGTAGAATCTTTACGCAAGGTGTTATTAATTAGATCGAATTTATCTTGTGTTAACGTTTCTCCCAAAGCTTGAGCAATGTCATCATTGCTCTCCCAACCTAAAGCTCGAAGTAACACGGTCGCCGGCATTTTACGACGACGATCAATTTTAATGGTTAAAACATGACGTCGACTAACATTAATTTCCAACCAAGAACCACGCATTGGTCGAAGTTCTGCTTTATACAATAATTCTTTAGTATTTTGATCTTCTTCACCAGAAAAGAAAACGCCAGGTGATCTCACTAATTGAGTTACTATACCTCTCTCAATACCATTGATGATGAAAGTCCCCGTGTTGGTCATGGCTGGAATATCGCCCAGAAACACTTCCTGAGTTCTTTCTTCTCCAGTTTTTTTATTTAGCAGGGTAGCTTCTACATATAAAGGTTGATCATAAGAAACATTTTTATTTTTAGCTTCAGTAGGAGTATATTTAGCCTGACCAAAACGATATTCGCCAAATTTTAGCGACCAGTTTTTACCTGTAAAATCTTCAATGCCACGATCTGCATTTATTTCTTGCAAAGATTCTTTAATGCCACAATTCAAAAAATCTTGATAACTATTAATTTGTAAAGCAACTAAATCTAGTTTAGGTAAAGTTAAGTGTTCTTGTCCCCAATTTTGGCGTTTGATTGTTTGTGGCATGAAATTTTCCTTGCTAAATTTTTTGTTCGCTGTTGATTTATAATAATTTAAACTAAATCTAAAGTTTAAAATTTAGAGTACACTTTTTTCTATTAAAAAACCTTGACAATAGCAAAAAAACACAGCTAAGGTTATTTATTACTTGCTGTGCTAAATTTAATTAGCTGTTTTATTATTTTTTAGAACAAAAGTCACAAATTAGTTCTGATACTTGCTATTGCTTTAGGCTAAAATCTGTTTTTAGACAATCGTGCATTGTAACAGGAAGAGACAACTAACGCAAGTATTGATTTACATTAGCATTGTGAACATCAATGGTTTCTGCCGTGTGAATTTTACCAGAAAGATCATGAATGTAATATAAAGCACTGGTTGACTGAGGATTAAGTACGGCTTGAATAGCCATTAAGCCTGGATTACAAATTGGTTTAGGAGGTAAACCAACATTTAGATAAGTATTGTAAATGGAATCCAGCTTCTTATCTGCCGCGGTAGGAGTAGACCACCAGGATTGTTCAGTAGCACTATATCCTTTAATATATTGCAGTGAAGCATCAACTTGCAGAGGCATTCCAATCTCCAAACGATTGAAAAGAATACCAGCTATCAATGACATCTCTTCATCACTAGCACTTTCTCTTTGCACTAGAGAGGCCAAAGTTAAAATTTGATTTAAATTCAATTGATTATTAGCTAATGCTTCGCTTAAGCCAGCTAACACTTTATTTTCAAAAGTATTCACTAAAAGATTGACAATGGTTTTTGTGCTACTAGCTTTTGCAAGCAAATAAGTTTCCGGAAATAATTGTCCTTCTAAATTATTAGTCAACTCAAAAAATTCTTGTTCATCAAAATTAACAAATTCTTGTTTTACTAAGCTGGCCGCTATTTCTTCACGTCGCCAACCCTCTGGTATAGTAATCCACAAATCATCAGTGCCTCTACTTAAAACTTGGACCAAATCATTAACAGATAAACTTGGACTCAATCTAAAAGAACCAGCTTGAATTTGACTCTGTAAACCTTTTTGATAAAGCAAATAACGAAAAGCTAAAGTTGAGCGAATTAGTCCCTCATCTTTTAAACGTTCAGCAATACGCTGAGTAGATTGACCTTTGGGAATAACAAAAGTCACTGTTGTTTGATCACTGCTATCTACTGCCTGCAATAAAGAAATAAAGATCACAAAAACAGAAATAACTGTTATTAAAAAAATCAATAATGAAGGAAATAATAAAGAAGGTTTTTTTTTCGAATTGTGCATTAAGGGATTTAGTCTAACATAAATCTAAATAGTTTTCGAGAATAATGGCTGCTGCATAATGATCAATCGCTTGACGTCTATGCTTTTTTGGTAATTCTTTTAATCGTTGTTCAACTTCATAAGAAGACAATGTTTCATCAATCAAGATAATGTCTATGCTAAACACCGACTTCAAATGCTGAAAAAATTCTAAAGTTTTTTGTGCCATTTCTTGTTCAGAAATACCTAAAACAATTTTCTGCACTTTTTCTTTTTCAACAATATTTTTAATTTCTTGTAGAGCTCGAGAACCAATAATTTGATTTTTTAATGTTAAATCATTTTGAATAACTTTTAATGGCTCAGCCAAACCAACATAGGAAATGGCTAAACCAATTCGAGCTAAACCATAATCAATTGCCAAAATCGTTGACATCTTTATTAAACCTATCTATTCCTTAATTAGTTGAGCAGTAACTATCCCACGACGTAAAGTGGTACCCTCCGGAGTACAAGTTACTAGTTTTAATTGACGTACATCAATTCGCTGAGCAAGAATAAAAGTATCGTTGGGTTTTACTTCAGTTTTACCTTGTACTACATAAGTATATTTCACGTTATCATAAGTTAAATAAATTTTGTCTCCTTTTTCAAGAGTCATGATTTTACTGAAAATTGAATTATAACGACGAGAATTATTTTCGCTAGGATTATAAAATTGACGTAAAACAGAATGACCAAAAATAACAGGTGATCCAAGTTGCCCGGGCAAACCAGTCCCCGGATAATGGATTAGGCTTTGATTAAGATCACTGCCGCCCACTCTCACTTTGGCATTACTAATATTTAAACTAGGAATATCTAAGCTGTATTCAATAAATTCACTCGTGCTTAATTCTGTGTTGGTTAAATCATCGTTAAACCAATTGCTTAAATCAGTAAAATCAGGTACTTGATCTAGAATCACTGGTTCAGTTTGAGTATTAAATTCTGAATTTTGACCCTTTGCCACATCGGCTTGTGCTTGAGCGGAAATTAAAGGATTACCAAGCAACAATTGAGAATGAGGAATTGGTGATAATAAAGCCATTTCTTCTTGTTTTTTCCAAGGCAAATAGTAATCTATTAATGGCCACAATGCAGACAAAGCCAAACCTAAACCAAACACTATTAATGCTATTGGAAAAAAAGTTGCTCCAACCCTAATGATTTTGGGTAAACGCCGCCAAAAATTCAATTTAATTTGCTGATCTAAAGCTTGTTCGCCTTTTAAACTAGCTTTGTCTTGTTTTAAAAAATAGTTAACTTTTTTATTTAAATCTTGAATTGCTACCCCATCTTGGAGAGCTTGTCGATATAATTTGAGCAGCTGTTTTTTTTGTTTAGTTAGTTGAGAATTATTCTTGGCCATATTATTCAATATCAAAATTGAAGCGTTGAGGATCTTTTGGTAATTTTTTTAACAATTTGCTAATAAAAGCTGGTTGTAAAATTATTTCAACCCGATCGATTGCTTCTTGTTTCTGCAAATTATCTTGCGCTTCAAGCAAAGTTTTACCCAAAACTAAATCTTTTAATAAATTTTCATCAATTATTGCTTGAGCTTTAGCTGATAGTTCTGCATTTAATACAAAACGATTACTATCATCCGTCATTGGCATCGGTTCATCGCTTAGTAGTGATGGTTCTTCATCCACAAAATCATAATTTTCTGGCAAATCTAAAAGTAAAGCTGCTTCGGCTAACTGTTTTAAATCACTAGATAAATATTTAACCGCTTCAACTTCTAAAGTCATGGTTAATGATAAAGTTTCAATTTCATCACCTTCTTCATGATCATATTCAGCACTAACTACACGATTGTCACCTGTAGGAACAAAGTGCACACCATCTTTAGACTCTTCTTTAAATTCAGTAACTGCAATCTCATTTAAATTTTGTTTTAACTGATTTGATAAATTGTCCAAATCTTCCTGGGAAACAACTCTAATTTCGCGACTTGAACCACCACTAAAATTATCAATGGCAGTAGCCGAATATGTATCTTCGCTAAAATCAGCCACTTGCAATTTGCTATCTTTAGCTATATTCCCTTCAGCTCCAATACTGCTGGCTGTCAGCGCCACCTCAACACTACCGTAATTAATATCTCGTCCATCTTCTTTTTCTTCAGCATTAGCAGCTGGTACAGTTACTTCCTCATTTAAAACAAATGAAACGTCTTCGTATTTAAATATTGTATCAGCAGTAAAAGTTTTGTCAGTAAAAGTCTTATTAAATAATTTGATATTACCTTGAGCTTTATCTCCCACCAAACTAATACCAGTGGTACTTAAAGAATCCTGACCTTCAATTTCTTTTTGTACCAATGACACTTTCAATAAATTTTGATTAAAATTTGATTCGGCTAATTGAGGATCAAGAATGATTTCTACATTTTTCTGTAATATTTTTTCATTAGCAGTAACTTTAATCGTAATATTAGATAAAAATAGATAATACAAGAAAAACAAAGCAATTAAAGCCAATACGCCCCCAGCAATTCCAATTAATAAAGATTGTCGATTCTTTCTAAAGAAGTGTTGCAATCCTGTTTTTCGCTTAATTTTTAATGGTTTTGTTTTTGATTTATCTGTAAGTGACACATTTGTTGCCCCTTCGAGATTTGTATCAATTATTTCTTCAGATTGTCTATGACTAATTGCAAAATTATCACCCCCAACTTGATTTATATTAGCTTTTTCTGTACTGAAATCAATGCCAAAACTACTCACCTTTTTTGCTTCAACTGCCAATTCCTGATTGTCGACTGCTTGCAATTGCTCATTAGAACCTTTGGCTGTTGAGCTGGTAATTTCATCAAGTTCTTGAGTCAATTTTGATTTAAAATCACTGGATAACATTTGACTAGCAGCTAAACTCAACGCTTTGATCAAAAAATCTGTACTCAAAACTACAAACTCTGGAGCTTGTAAAAAACCAGCCAACTGTATCCAATCAAAAGCTTGCAGTTCTGCCTGATCTTTGTTTAACACTTTTTGTGTCAAGCTTAATGAACTAAGAAAGACTCTATTGGGAAAATATTTGCCTTGTTCGCCTAAGTCTTGACTAATCCTAGCTAAACCTTCTTGTAGATCATCATTTAATTTAGCTGATCTGCCAATCTTTAAATTAGCTAATAACTGACCGTGTTTAATCAATAGCAAATCAAAATCTTTTTCGCGTAAATATAAAACAATGGAGGAATCATGAGGATCTTTAATAACTCGAGCTTGATGAATACCTTCTGTAATGCTCATTTGTCCTAAAGCAGTTAAGCTCAAACTTTCTGACAATTCCTTGACTATTACTTTTTTACTATCTAATAAATCGCCGTGTTTTAACCAAGGCTCATCAAAAATAAACACACAATCGGCTACTTCATCAGCTAGAGGACCTAAATCTTGTAAAGATTGATCAAGTTGAGTCAATAAATCTTGACGATCAAAGTAAGTTTTAATACTAGAATATTCTTTAATTTCTTGTTGTTTATTGACTAGAGCGGTTTGCAATTCTTGATCAGTCAAAATAATGGAAATAAACAAATCTGTTTCGGCCGAATTATCTACCGCCAGTTTGGCTTGTTTTGCTTTTTTTCCTTCAGTAATTTTTTTTAGTAAATTGGGCATATTATTTAGATAATAAAAAGCTGGTTTAAATAAAACCTCCAGCTCTATTAAAGCAGAATTTTAGATAATTTTGAAGAACTGAGTGCTTAATCGGCTTGAAAACGCATGTAAATTCTTCGTACACCTTCAGCCACCGCTTTTTCTTTATAAATCTGCAAATTTCCAAAACGAACTATTTGCTTAGTGTGTTCGACATGAGGACCTCCGCAAAGTTCTTTAGACACCCAATGCCGGCTATCACCAATAGTATAAACTTTAACCTTAGCTGGATAACGGTCGGCAAAAAAAGCAATAGCTCCAGATTTGAGAGCTTCTTCTTTAGGCAGAACCTCACTCGATACTAGTAGATCATCTTTTAACCATTGATTAACTAATTGTTCAATATTAAGCAATTCTTCAGCGCTTAATGCTCGATTAAAACTAAAATCAAATCTTAACCGTTCATGAGTAATGTTGGAGCCTTTTTGTTGGACTTGCTTACCTAAAACTTTCCTCAATGCAGCTTGTAATAAATGAGTAGCTGTATGAAAAGCAGTAGTTCTATCTTCATGATCTACTAGTCCACCTTTAAATTTTGCCGTAGCTGTTTGTCGAGATAAGGCCGCATGCTGCTGATTGGCTTTGGCTATTTTATTTTCTATTTGCTTTTCAATGGCAATGTTTTTAGCCTTCGCTTCTTCAATAGATAATTCAAAAGGAAAACCATAACTCTCATAAAGTTTAAAAGCTAAATCGGCTGTCAATTGATCTTTATTAATTACTAAACGATTAAATTCTTTTAAACCACGTTTTAGTGTTCTATTAAATTTTTGTTCCTCATTCTTTAAAACATCATTGATTTTGTCTACTTTGCTTATTAGTTGAGGATAAAAATCTTGATACAAACTAATTACCTCTGGAACAAGATCTAATAAAAATTCTTTCTCTAAACCCAAATACTTAGCTTGTCTCAAAGATCGCCTAATCAAACGACGTAATAAATATCCTTGTTCTTTATTGCTGGGTAAAACACCATCGGCAATGAGCATGACACTTGCTCGAACGTGATCAGCGATGATGCGAAAAGCTGCTTGTATTTCAGAATTTTGATAGTCTTTTTGACTTAATACTGTTAATTTATTAATAATTCCTAAAAAAGCACTACTTTGAAAAATATCTGGTTTTCCCTCTACTGCTGCCAATAAACGCTCTAAACCTCCACCAAAATCAATGTTTTTTTGTGCTAATTCTTTAAAACTATCTTGAGTCCGTTGATATTGCATGAATACGTTATTGCCGATTTCCATAAAACGACCGCAGTCACAATTGATATGACAAGCTTGATCAGCAAATGGAGATTGTTGATGAAACTGACTGTTATCACCTTGATCAGCAAAATCATAAAAAACTTCACTATCTGGTCCTCCTGGTTCACCGATGGGCATGTGACTGGGAATACCAGATCTGGACCACCAATTTTTTTCTTCACCATAAAAAAATATTCTGCCACCTTGCAAACCCTGCTGTGGATTATCAACAATTTTTGCTTCTACACCTCTTTTTTGAAATAAATCTTGCCAAAGGCGAGTACTTTCTTCATCTTTGGGAATATTGAAATCTTTATTCCCGGCAAAAACCGATATATAAAGACGGGTAAGATCTAATTTTAAAACATCAACTAAAAATTCAAAGAAAAATTCAATTTGTTCTTTTTTAAAATAATCACCAAAAGACCAATTACCCAACATTTCAAAAAAAGTAGTGTGCCGATTGTCACCTACTTGATCAATATCTTCGCTACGAAAACATTTCTGAGAATTGGCTATTCTTTGACCTTGAGGATGATTTTCCCCAAAAAAATAAGGAATCATTGCTTGCATGCCAGAGCTAGTAAAGAGAGTGCTTGGATCGTTTTCTGGTACCAAACTAGCTGAAGGAACAATAACATGATTCTTACTAGCAAAAAAATCTAAGTATAAACGGCGTAAACTGGTTAAAGTTAAAAGATTACTAGACATGAAATTATTATAACAGTCAAACTAA
>CAYSMC010000002.1:0-18644 GCA_964432115.1 uncultured Pseudomonadales bacterium
AAAAATGGAATAATTTTGTAGAAAAAAAACTCAATAATGCGATATCTGATCTTAAAAAAGAATTGTTATTTAAAAAAAATAGTAATATAGAAATAATCAAATGCTTAATAAGTCTTCATTTTACTAGAAGTTTTGGCTTTGTTTATCTTTTTAAAAAAAATGAAAAAGAACTCTATGAAGATTTTTTGCGAGACATGACAAAACAAAGTGATTTGAGCGAAGAAAAACTTAGAGAATATTGGATTGGTCACATGACAAAATTTTTCCCAAAATTATTAGATAGTCAATTAAATAAAGTACATAATTTTGTTTTTAAACAGAATTTAACAATAGGAGTTTCACCAAAAAGAAATAAATTTATTCTTGGTGATAATCCGGTAGTAAATATTTCCAATGACAATAGAATTGGTCTTAAAGAAGGTGTTGGCATAATGCAAAGTGTTAATATATTTTTACCTTTATCTCCAAGACATGTTGTGGCACTTTATGACAAAAGATATGAGTTTCCGCATTATGTAAAATTTACTGCTAAAAGTGTTAGAAGTATAAATAAAAAAACAAAACGTAATTGTATGCGTGAATTTTATGCCAATTAGATAAAATCAATAATTGGTGGACAATCAATTAAGTATGCTCTATGTTCTTCACAAGCAGCTGTAAAAGCATCGACTAAATCAAAGTAGTTGTCACTCCCAAATGTGAGAATTTGATCTATTAATTCTTCAGCTCCTTCTCTTGGAAATAATACTTGACCATTTTTAATTTGATTTGAAGCTGCCCACAATCTGGTTTCTTTGTCTTTACCTTTAACTGTTTGACCTAAAGCTGGCAAACCACAACTTGTTAAAAGCTCAACCAGAAGACCTTGTTGTCCTGCTTGCTCAACATTAATTTTAACTGCACCTCTGACACCCATCGATTGATAAGTACTTTTTACAATAGACACCATAGTATCGCTGCTGACTCTATCGTTGAATGGCCATTTATGAATGTACATTATTTTTTCACCATTTAACTTATACATTGAAGCACAAACAATGGCAGTTTTAGCAGCATTTGGAGCTAAAGAAAAAGCAGGATCAATACTGATTAGTTGATAATCTAGATAACGGATATCTGGTAATTGATCATAATGATGAATCCATTTTGGTTTAATAATCTGTTCATTAGTATTGATAGCTTTCAACATGTATTCTCTAGCAAAATCGATCTCTGTCAGGCTATGTTTTAATCTATCAATCGCTTTTTGGTCTGGATATATGCTTTTCCACAAGCATTTACCATCGTCATTAAGAAATGGATATTCTCTATAAGTTCCGATTCTTTTACCACTTTGAATTGATTGTTTGAAACGCATCATGACTGAATCTTTGTGAACCAAATTGCCAATAAAAATATATGAGGTGCCTGGATTCCCAATTGGAATCAGTTCGCCATTAACAAACTGCCAAAGTTTATCTCTTTGTTCTAATGTTTTAGCTGATTGCACATCTTCAATATCATCAGCGATGATTAAGTCTGGTCTGTTAGCTCCATGTATAGTGCCACGAATAGGTTCGCTGACTGAAACAGCTGAAATTCTAGCTTTTTGTTTTTTTAAAACTAAACTACCAGAGTTCCACTCGCTAGTTTCTGCAGTGACAAATGGCCCGAAGTCTTTTATTAATAGTTCGTTGCTTTCTAGTTCTTCTCTAATATTGTATAGAGTTTGGTTGGCTCGATTTTGATTTCGACAGACAATCAGAATAAGTTTTTTATTTTCTGTGCAAATGGCTTTCCAAATAGGTAAAATTAGGGAACAAAGTGTGGATTTAGCACTACCACGAAAAGAAACAATACATGAAAAGCTTGGTTCATCACTTGTAATTAATTTAATAATTTCTCGATGAAAAGCTGGGGTTTTGTATTGTAAAAAATGGCTAAAATATATAGCTATAAAATACTCAAAACTTTGTTTTGCTAATTCTTTTCTAGTTGCACGATTGTTTAATAACTCACTCATTTGTTTTTTCATTTCTTTCTCCTTGTAATAATTCCAAAGCCAACATGATTTTTTCTTCCTGCTCCTTGGATAAATTTTCTTGATTGTTAACACCACTTAATTCCACCTTGGTTCGGTAATCTGGGTGGTTATATTTAAGCCAAAAGCTAATTGCAGGAAGGCGTTTGTCTTTAATTGAAGAAATTAGTTGCGATTCAGCTAAATCATTAACTAAGGACTTGCCTTCCTGCAGAGAATCTCGAGCTTCTTTAGCAAACTCTTCGTTTTGGCACCAACGATAGAAGGTAGCTCTGCTAATACCAGTTTTTTCACAAGCAATTTGTACAATCGGTGTTTTACGCAGTTGCTCTATTAAGCGTTTTTGGTCAGATTTAATTCTCTCTTCAATACTCATAAGATTCTTTCTGCCTTTAGGCCAGTAAGCTTTTCCCAACGCTTGCGGATAACCTCAGCATAAGTTGGGCATTTTTCCATCACAAAACAACGACGCTTTAATTTGGTTGCTGCAATTAAAGTTGAGCCACTGCCACCAAATGGTTCAAAGAGTAAATCACCACGTTTAGTCAAAACTTTAATGTAAGGAATAAGAATTTCGACTGGCTTAGTACCAAAAACTACTCCCTGACCAGAACTTTTTTCGTCAGAAGCATTAAATTCGATAAAGTCTGTTGGTTGGATCTTTTTACCCTTGTCGTAGCCTTCCCACTGGGGTTTACCTGAAATAGCATAGAGTGCTGTTTCATATTCTTCTTGCAGGCCATCAAGCTCTTCGTTTAAGTTGTAGGGCACATCTGTATTTTGAGAGGCTCCGACCATGGCGATGTCATGCTTGCTAAAGAATTTATATTTAGCACTAAAGCCTTGGTGTCTATTAGATATGTGCCAAACAATCATATTTTTAACTTTCCAGTGTTTTTCCATTTCTGCCCAAATGGTGCGTAGATTTTTCCAATTCTCGTAGACGATGATAGAAAAATGTTCTGCTTGAACTTTGGCAACGTTATCCATCCACAACTGCGTAAAATTATCTGGCAGAGAATCGGTCATTAAATACTTTCGATCTCGCTTATATCCAAACCCTTCGGCAGGTTTGCCATGCTTTTGCTTACCGTGAAGGTAATCGAGAATATATGGTGGATCAGTTAAGCAAAGATCTACTTTTTCTTCAGCAATTAGCTTCAAAACATCTGACTCCTTAGTAGAGTCGCCAATCATTAGTTTGCTGTCACCCAACTGATAAACTTCGCCAGTTTTCATGGTGATCTCAGAGATTTGTAATTTAGCCAACTCCTTTTTCAGATCAAATTCCTCAGGAGTTTCTAAATCCAGATCAAAAACATCATCTATTTCTTCACTGGTAAAGCCCACATCTGAGAGCATTTCTTCAGAGAATTCTTTAAGTAAATCGTAATCCCATTCGCCAGTTGCTCTGTTTAATCTCAAATTTAAATCTTTTTCTTTCTCAATGTCAGGAATATTAAGAAAAATGACTGGCACTTCGGTAAAGCCAAGTTCTTTTGCAGCTGCTAGTCTCATGTGTCCTCCAATGAGAGTGTTTTTTCTCTCTGGAGCACAATTGGCAATTAATGGATCTACCAGACCATGTCTAGTAATGCTTTCTTTAAGCCTCTCTAAAGCATCTTTATCCCACTTTCTTGGGTTGTAGGTGGCTGAATTCAGCTCCTCAATTTTGATTTGTACTATGTCCAACTTATTTTTCATAAGTCTTCTTTCTTAAAAAGGTGTTCAAATTATTATTATTTAGATCAAACTAACCTTTAATAATATTGTACTGATTTTGCTTAAATTTTTTCTAAATTGCTCATCACAAACAAAAACCCCGCCTATTTAAGCGGGGTTTTAATCTGACTATTATCTTAAAATTTATTCAAGTTTTATTTCTATTGTTTTGCCAAACATACTGTCTTTGGCTAAGAGTGTTAAATCGGTCGCATCATCTGGGATATCGAAAACGATTTCTCCAGTGACGCTCAGACTTGGTTGGACTTGTTGTAAGAATAGATCTACTTGTCCTTGAGACAAGCCTTTAGCAGTTTGTCCGTCAATACTTCTTTCAAAGGTTCTGCCTTGCCCATCTTTCAGTTTCAACATTGAACTATCTATGGTCTTGGTTTCTTTACCCTTGTTTTCAACCTTGATAGTAATAATCTTAAATACTCCTTGAGCATCTTTCTTAGTGTAAGTATTACCTAGAGATTTAGCATCTTTAGCTTGGGTTACTGTAAAAGCAAGATCCCCATTTTGAGCTAGTTCATTCATTTTAAAATTAGTTGCTTGTTCTTGTTGATCATTTGAGGAACTAGAGCTTGGAGTACTATTATCTCCTTTTTTATTTCCGAAAATCGCAATCAAGATGATTATTGCGATAATAGTGAGAATCTTGTGTCTCATAAACCAATTTTTCTTTTTCTCTTGTTCTGGCATGGTGAACCTTTCTTTTTCTAATTATTAGTTAAATATTACCGCAATTATCAGAATAATGCTACAAGGAGAAGCTGTCAGTTTGAGTCATTTCACAAGACAATGTATATGTGGGAACAACGTTAAAAACAACCAATTTACATCGAGAATTTGGACTTAAAGTTCAAGAGCTTCGTAAACGAAAGGGTTTGTCACAAGAAGATTTGGCATTTAAAGTCGGAGTAGACAGAAGTTATATGGGTTTTATTGAACGTGGTGAAAAGAATGCAACTTTAGATAAAATAATTAAAATTGCAAAAGCTTTTAACATTAGAGTTAAAGATTTATTTGATTTTTAGTTATATCTACAATCTCCTTTTTAAACCAACCTTTGTTTCTATGAATGGTAGAATCATGTTATAAATCAAAAAGAAAAAGAATAGTATAAAAACATGATAAAACTTAAATACCAATCAATCTATTTATCTATAGAAAAGTTTGATGATGTTGATTTACCTGACTTCACTGTTTTAACTGGCTTGAATGGCTCTGGAAAAACGCATTTGCTTCAAGCAATTGCACAAAAAAAAGTTATTATTGAGAGCCTTGAAAACGAAAATCCTGTTTACTTTGATTACAAAACATTCTATTTAGAAAATGAGGCCCCATATAATGCACAACAAGTTGCCAATGAGAGAGAAAGCGCTTGGCAATACTATGAAGCAAATATTAAGCAACATATATTTAATACAAGGAATGGAAAACTTGGTGATTCGTATGAAGAAATTAAAAGTATTTGTTTGAACAAAAATAAAAAAATTTGGTATTTAAAAAAGGAGGATTTTGAAAATCAAGATTTATTTCAAAAATATAAAAGTTTTAAGAAAGAAATTAGAAATTTATTTGAAGTGAACCATAATTTTTATAATAACGAGCCCATCATAAATATATATGACAAACCCTGCTCAAACAGCTTTACCACATCACCAATTTAGTCCTCGTCCACCAATGATTAATTTTAAAAGATTAAGTTTAAAGAAATTAATCATCTCTACACTGCTTATTGTTGCCATGATTTTTGTCTGGCAATGGATCTCTTCTCCTATGGTTGTTACAGTTCAAGGTTTGGGAGAAGTGACCGTACCTGCTACCAGTGCTACCATTAGTTTAACGGTCGCTGCTAATTCTACTACCGCATCTGCCTCAATTGATACAGTAAAAGACAAAGCTAACAGTATTAGAACTTTACTCATTGCTAGCGGCGTTCTTGAAAATGATATTTCTGAATCTCAGCTAGTTTCTTATCCGGCTGGTTTAGTCACTGTTGGAGCAGAAGGCTTTGAATCTTCTATTCAAATGACTGCTAAAACTACTGATATTGATGAAGTCGGCGAATTGGTCGGCAATTTATATAACGCTGGAGCAGCTCTTGTTAACCAACCAGTTTTAAATGTTGAAAATCAAGAAAAATTAGAAGAACAAGCTACTAAAGAAGCACTCAAAGAAGCCAGAGCTCAAGCTATGAGTATTGCTTTAAAGAACTTTAAATTTATTAAAAAAATGGTGGCACTTAGTGAGCAAACCAGCGAAACTACTTCTACCAGTTCAGTCAAACCAGGATTATTTTCTCAAGATTTTAGCGAAACGGCAGCAAAAGAAACATTTAAGTTTGCCAAATTAGTAACAGTGTCATATAAAATGTGGTAGAAAAATGGGCAAAATTATCGCTAATAACTTCTTAAAAAGAGATTAATTTACTTTCACTAATCGCTCCATCTAGTTTTTGATCAAATTCAGTTGTTGGCAATTGATCCACCAATTGACAATCAAAAATTAAAGCCACATTAAATTGTGGTTGGTATTTGCTGATAAAACGATCATAAAAACCAGCTCCCCAGCCTAAACGATCGCCTTTTTGACTGACAGCCAGTGCTGGTACCAAATTTAAATCAATTTTTTCATCTAAAGAATAATTGGTTTGTGGTTGGAGTGTCTTAAAATCAGCCACAACTAACTGTGCAAAATCATGAATAACAACTGGCTTCATCAATCCTTTTTTGATAATTAAGGGTACAGCTACAATTTTATTCATTTGCAATAGGGTTTTAATGAGATGATGAGTAGCTACTTCTGTATCTTTGGATACATAACACATAATATTTTTGACATTTTTAAGTACCGACCAATTTAAAAGTTTTTTTTCAATTATTTGAGATTTTTGCTTGATTTGTTCCGCGCCCAATTGTTCGCGTTGAACTTTGAACTGAGTTCTCAACTCCTTTTTTTGCTCAATGATTTTCATTAATTTTTTATCTAATAATTGTTGATTCATAAATTCTTTTAATCAGCTTGAATTAATAAGTACTTGATCATATAATAACATTGATCTCTCACCTGCACCATTTTAACAATTATCATATAAAGGAGTTCTTCATGAAAAGCTACATTCCTCAAGTTAAAAAAGTTGATCCACAAATGGCTGATTTAATTATTAAGGAATGTAAAAGACAGGAGGAAACATTGATGATGATTCCTTCTGAAAATATTGCTTCAGAAGCAGTTCAACAAGCAGTTGGTTCTTGCCTAGGTAATAAATACGCAGAAGGTTATCCCAATAAAAGATATTATCAAGGTCAGCAATACGTCGATTTAATTGAAAAATTGACTAAAGAAAGAGCGGTTAAAGCTTTTGGCGTAGTTCATGCCAATGTCCAAGCTTTGTCTGGTTCTCCAGCCAATTTAGCAGTATATCTAGGTTTGTTAAAACCTGGTGACACAATTATGGGTTTAGATTTGTCCCACGGTGGTCACCTCACCCATGGTTCCAAAGTTTCCACTTCAGGAATTTATTACAATTCAGTTTCTTATACCTTAAATAAAGCGGGCAAAATGGATTATGAAGCTATTGAAAAATTAGCGACTAAACATAAGCCGCAATTGATTGTGGCTGGTATTACTGCCTATCCACTCAAAGTTAATTGGAGTAAATTTGCCAAGATTGCTGATAAAGTTGGCGCTTATTTGATGGCTGACGTAGCACATTTGTCCGGTTTAATTGTTGCTGGAGTGTACCCCTCTCCCGCTCCCTACGCTCACGTTATTACCACCACCACTCATAAAACTTTACGCGGACCACGAGGAGCAATGATTATGGTGACTAAAAAAGGTATTAAGAAAAATCCTGATTTAGCAAAGATTATTGACAGCGCTGTTTTTCCAAGACTACAGGGTGGGCCTCACATTAATACTATTGCTGGTATTGGTGTGGCTCTCAAAGAAGCGATGACTCCTCGTTTTAAGAAATATGGTGCGCAGATTATCAAAAATAGCGAGACTTTGGCTAAAGAACTCAAAAATAAAGGCTTTCATTTAGTTGCTGGAGGCAGTAATACTCATCTCATCTTGATTGATTTAAAAAATAAGGGAGTAATTGGTAACTTGGCTGCCGAAGCTTTAGAAGCTGCTAATATAGTTTTGAACCGCAATAGTGTTCCTTTTGATACTAATCCTCCTTTTTATCCTTCTGGAATTAGAATGGGCACACCAGGATTAACCAGTAGAGGTATGAAAACAAAAGAGATGATTAAAATTGCCACTTGGATTAGTGACATCATTGATGACATTATGCGCCTTCAAGAAACACAAAAACTAACTTTCGGCCAAATCAAAAAGGGTGTAGTACGCAAAAAATTAATTGCTTCTTCTAAAGTAATTAAAGAGGTAAAAAAAGAGGTTATTAAGCTTTGCAAAAAATTCCCTATTCAAGGCGAATATTAATTAAACATTAGCAAAATTTTTGGAAGGATTTTTCATGAAATCAGATATCGAAATTGCCCAAGCAGCTAAACTCAAACCCATTAAAGATATCGCTCAGTCAATTGGTATTAGCGAAAAATATTTAGAGTATTATGGCGATACCAAAGCTAAAATTAATTTAGATATTTGGCAAAAATTAGATCATAAAAAAGATGGCAAACTAGTGTTAGTTACAGCCATGACTCCTACTCCAGCTGGAGAAGGTAAAACGACTACTACCGTTGGTTTGGGACAGGCTTTATGGAGTTTAGGTAAAAAATCGATGATTTGTCTTCGCGAACCATCATTGGGACCTATTTTTGGTATTAAAGGTGGTGCGGCCGGTGGTGGCAACGCTCAAGTTTTACCAATGGAAGACATCAATTTGCATTTTACCGGTGATCTTCATGCTGTCGGCGCAGCGAACAATTTATTAGCTTCTTTAATTGATAATCATATTCATCATGGTAACAGTTTACAAATTGATCCACGTAAAATTACTTGGCGACGTGCTGTCGACATGAGTGATCGCAGTTTACGATCAATTGTCATCGCTCTTGGAACAGGTAATGGTTTAACTAGACAAGATGGTTATGACATCACGGTCGCCTCAGAAGTAATGGCTATTTTGTGTTTGGCTAAAGATATTAAGGATCTTAAGAAACGTTTAGAAAAAATGATTGTCGCGACCAATACTCAAGGTAAGCCAATTACTGCTAAAGATTTAAAAGCAGCTGGAGCAATGACAGTTCTACTTAAAGATGCCATTAAACCTAATTTAGTACAAACTCTAGAAGGTTCACCAGCTTTTATTCATGGAGGCCCATTTGCCAATATTGCTCATGGCTGTAATTCTTTAATTGCGACAAAAACTGCCTTAAAACTAACCGATATTGTTGTCACTGAGGCTGGTTTTGGAGCGGACTTGGGGGCAGAAAAATTCTTTGATATTAAATGCCGAATTGGTAAACTCAAACCCAATGCCGTCGTTTTAGTCGGCACCATTCGAGCTCTCAAACATCATGGTCGGGGCGTCTTAAAAGATGGCTTGGCAAACCTAGGCAAACACATCGAAAATATCCGGAAATTCGCTTTACCTATGGTAGTAGCTATCAATAAATTTAGCACCGATACTCCTCAAGAAATTAAACTGATTAAACAATATTGTGCAGAGCGTGGAGTTGAAGCTATTATGTCTGATGTGTGGGCTAATGGCGCTAAGGGTGGTCAAGATCTAGCGAAAAAAGTGTTAGATTTGGTTCAAGAAGAAAATCATTTTAAATTTATTTATAATCCTAAAAAAGGTTTAAAAAATTCTGTTGAAGAAATTGTCAGCAAAGTTTATGGCGGTGATGGAGTGATTTGGGGTACTGCTGCTCGCCGAGCTATGAGAAGATTTGAAAAATGGAAGATTACCGGCTTGCCGATTTGTATGGCAAAAACCCAAGCCTCAATTTCTGATAATCCCAAATTATTGGGAAGACCAGAAGGTTTTAAGGTCAAGATTAGAGAAATTAGACTTAGTGCTGGCGCTGGTTTTTTTGTGGTTATTGCAGGCAGTATCATGACTATGCCAGGTTTACCCAAACAACCTGCTTCTGACAACATTGATATTGATGATAAGGGAGTGGTAGTGGGTTTATTTTAAAACCAGTATTAAATAAATATTATTTGACAAAACTTGCTTAATAATTAAGCGAAAGTGAGGAAGTTATGGCTCAATTAATTGATGGTCGAGCTTTATCTAGAAAAATTCAAAAAAAAATCACAAGAAAAGTTGCTGCTATGAAATTTAAACCAGGTTTAGCAGTAATTTTAGTGGGCGATAATCCTGCTTCTCAGGTTTACGTAAGAAGTAAAGAAAAAGCTTGCAAGGCGGTGGGTTTTTATAGTCAAAAAATAGTTTTAGAAAAAAATATCACTCAAGATCAATTACTGGTTGAAATTCAAAAATTAAACAAGGATTCAAAGATTCATGGCATCTTAGTCCAACTTCCCCTCCCCAAACATTTAGATGAAAAGATTGTCATTGATAACATTAGTCCTCAAAAAGATGTCGATGTTTTTCATCCCTATAATGTTGGCGAACTTTTTTTAAAAAAGCGTCTACCAAAATTAGATAATTTACTAGCTCCTTGCACGCCCAAGGGAATTATGAGAATGTTAGAAGAATATCAAATTGATCTAGAAGGCAAAAAAGCAGTCGTGCTTGGTCGCAGTAATCTAGTAGGTAAACCAATTGCTCTAATGCTCTTAGCCAACAATGCTACAGTGGAAATCTGCCATTCTCGAACACGAGATTTAGCTAAAACTTGCGCTCAGGCTGATGTTTTAATTGCTGCTATTGGTCAGGCTAATTTTGTTAAAAAAACAATGGTTAAAAAAGGAGCAGTGGTTATTGATGTTGGTATTAATCGCACTCCAGAGGGCCTAGTGGGCGATGTTGATTTTAATGCAATTAAAAAAATAGCTAGTTATATTACTCCAGTACCTGGAGGAGTTGGTCCTATGACTATTGCCTCTCTGCTAGAAAACACTCTATTCTTAGCTGAAAAACAGCAAAAATGATTTTAGCTTCTGTAGTTTAGTGGATAGAACGTTGGTTTCCGGAACCAAAAACGGAGGTTCGATTCCCCCCAGAAGCACAACTTAATGTTTGTCTAGTTTTTTAGCCATTTTGTGTTATAATCTATCTTGTCTTAAGATTGAAAACGTGACGAGGTCCAATATTATTTCCTCCATAGTTCAAAACGCAAGATGACCCTACATTTAGGGTGAGTATTATTATCTTTGCAAAATTTTTTGCAAGAGAAAAAGGAAAGTATGTCTGATTACAGACAAGAAGAAGAAAACAAAAAAAAGCTTTTTGTTGGCAATTTACCCTTCAGTGCCACTCAAGAAGAACTTCAAGAAGTTTTCTCAAAATTTGGTGAAATCACCAATGTAAATTTGATCACTGATCGTATGTCAGGCCGACCTAAGGGTTTTGCCTTCATCGAGTATTCCAGTGAAGAAGAAGCTCAAGCTGCTATTGACGGTATGGCTGGCCAAAAAATTGGCGATCGAGAAGTGATCGTTAATTTGGCTAGACCTCGTCAACCTCGTACTAATCGAGGCGGTAGTTTTGGTGGCCAACGTAATTACGGCGGTAATCGTTCAGATAATCGTAGTAATCGCTATTAAATCAAGCAATTGTTTTAAAAAGTAAAAAACCAGCTCTTTAGGGCTGGTTTTTTAGTTGTCAAATTTTTGTTTAATTTTTAATTAATAATGTACAAGTGAGTGTTCTTTCAACAGCTCTAATTATTAATGAAGTCTTCCCTAATCCTAATTTAGGAAATGAGTGGGTAGAAATTCGTTATCTTGGAGAAGAAATTATTAATCCTAATGATTATTACAATTTCACTCTTAGCGATGAAAAACGAGTAATTTATAGTTTCCAAGGTGATGAAGCGTGGTCGGGGAATTTTTTAATTATTGAAGTAACTGGACTTAACAACGATCAAGATAGTGTTATCTTAAAAAATGCTGAAGCAATTGTTATAGATGAAATGAATTATACTAGCAGTGAAAAAGATTTAAGTTGGTCGCGCACTAACCCAGATCAATCAATCTTCACTTTGGGACAAGCGAGTCCTCTGGCAGAAAATTTGATTATAACACCCACTATAATTCCCAGTCCCAGTCCTAGTCCCACAGCTCTGCCTACTGTCATTACTCCTACACCCAGTACCAATAATCACCAAAACTCTAGTGATGATGAAACGGATAATATTCAATCAGATATCGACGTTGAAAAAAAAGTTTCTCAAACACTAGATACAAGCAATAGATCATTATCACAAACAGATTTATCTCAAATCTGTTTCACTAATTACCAAAATTATCAAAATTTACAAACCACCTACTCACAAGACAAACAATTTGCTCAAACTCGCTTAATGTTCTTGGGTCAGGAAATTCTCAAACGAGCAGTGATCGATGCTATAATAGGAAGTTCTTTACTGGTTATAGCTGCCATTTTATTAAGTTATGAAACTAGAACCAAAAACTAAAAAATCCCAGCTGGTTTTTTATATTAAAGCTTATCTACCCAGTTTATTGTGGGCAACGGTTATTTTTCTTTTATCCAATCAACAACAATTGCCAAGTTTTAATCTATCTCTACTGGACTTCCTTTTCAAAAAGTTAGCTCATATTTTTGTTTATGCCGTTTTGTATTATTTACTTTTTCTTGCCTACCTAAAAACTAATCCTAGTCAATTAATAGAGAAAAAATATTATTTGTGGCCATTGCTAATCTCCCTCGTTTATTCACTCAGCGATGAATTACATCAATCATTGATTAAAGGTCGTCATGCCAATATTCGTGATATAGCTTACGACTTTTTAGGAATGATGTCTGTATTGTTACATCAACAAAAAATGCTTTAATTGCTACTTGACTTAATAAGTCAAACTAGTACACTAATTGGTACTTAAAAAGCTAATTACAAATTAAAAAAAGGAAAGAACAATGACCAAATCTGAATTGATCAACATTGTAGCCAAAAAAGCTCATCTTACAAAAAAAGCGGCTGGTGAGTCAGTAGAAGCTGTTTTTGATGAAATTATTCGCACTCTCAAAAAGGGTGACAAAGTCGTTTTGTCTGGCTTTGGCACTTTTTATGTGGGTAAGGTAGAAGACAAACACGTCGAACCTTTTGGCGACAAAACCAAACGTCAATTAGTTAAAGGTCATCGAGTCATTAATTTCCGCGTAGGCAAACCTCTTAAAAGAGAAATTTGGTAAAAATTGGTAAAAATAAAAACCCACTGCTTGGTGGGTTTTTTTGTTTGTAAAAAAATATAAAAAATAATTTAACGCTTTGGTGATTGACGTTTACGACGAGCCTTACCACCCTTACCAACCTTACGCGTTTCTTTCATTCGATCGTCACGAGTCAACAAATTAGCGGGTTTTAGAAAAGTACGAAATTCTGGATTGTGTTTAACTAAAGCACTAGCTAAACCATGAACTATAGCATCTAACTGTGCTCTCTTACCTGAACCACTCACTTGAGCCGTTAAAGCAAATTTGCCTTTTGTCCCAGTTAAATTGAATGGTTGCATATAGATTGCTGCCGCATTGCGAATGCCGGAAAAGTAATCAGTGATTAATTTTTGATTAACGATCAAATCACCACTACCTTCATAAATTCGCACTCTAGTACTAGCAGTTTTACGACGACCAATCGCCTCTGTATATTTGTTGCTTGGTAACTTAAAATCTACAGTTGATTGATTTTTAGCTTTTTTAGTTTGAATTTTAGGGGCTTTCTTTACCACCTTTTTAACCTTGTTGGTTTTTTTATTCATGCGAATTGCCATATTATTTTGCCTTTATCAAATGTTGGTAAGGATGCTGATCTCCCACAATAACCCTCAATCGTGCTAAGCGCTGATCGCGTAGACGATTTTTAGGTAACATATTTTTGACTGCTAGTTCAATAATTTTGCCAGGATTTTTTTCAATCATTTCTGCAAAAGTTCGCTGCTTAATACCTCCGGGAAAACCCGTGTGCCAATAATAAATTTTTTTATTAGCCTTATTACGAGTCACTTCAATCTTTTCAGCATTAATCACCACCACATAATCACCGTTATCATTATGAGGAGTATAAGTAACTTTATGTTTACCAATTAATTTTTGAGCAATTTCGGTAGCCAAACGACCTAAAACTTGACCTTCAGCGTTATATTCATACCACTGACGGGTAATTGCTTCTTTTTTTTCAATGAAAGTTTTATTTTTTGCCATGCTTCTTTACTTAGTTTTCTTTTTAGTAGTTTCCTTTTTTGCTTTGACGACAGGTTTTTTTACTGTTTTAGTTTTTTTTTCGGGTTTTTTGCTGTCATTTTTCAAACTTTTCCAAGTTTTTTCTTCTACAAGCAAACTTAATCGATATACTGGCATATTGTCACCACGTCGGTTAGCTAATTTTTCTAAACTGCAAAACCCACTCTTGCGCTCAGCAATTGCTGGTACCACCCGATCAAATAAAGTATTAACTACATCTCTTTTACCAAAAAAGCGATGAATCTGACGACGAGTCGCTAAATTACCTTTTTGCGCCCGACTAATTAACTTATCTGCTAAGCGGCGTATTTCTTTTGCACGAGCTTCACTAGTTTCAATTTGACCGTGTTCAATTAAACCACGCAGCGAATTGCGCAACAAAGCTTTACGACTATGCGTATCACGATTAAAATGTTTGATTTTGACTCGGTGTTTCATATCTCGCTCCTAAGCTGACAACACTACTCCTTTTTTAGATAAAGCTTCTTCAATCAAATCAATACTTTTACCACCTAAATTTTTGACCTTGGAAATTTCTGCTTTGTTGGCGGCTTGAAGATCTTTAACTGTCTCATAACCCCCTTTTCGCAACGCATTAGCAATACGAGTGGGTAAATCTAATTCTTCGACAGTTAAACGCATAACTTCTAATTCTTCAGGACTAATAGCTGGCAATTCTTCTTCTACTTCAGGCAAAACTGGATCAATAATCTGCTTGAATTGAGCTAATAAAATCTCACTAGCACTTTTAACTGCCTCTAGTGGAGTAATGCTGCCATCAGTTTGAATATCAAAAACAATACGATCGTAGTCAGTTCGACTACCAACTCGAGTTGCTTCAACGTGATAGGCAACTTTGATCACTGGAGAAAATAACGCATCAACGGCTATTTGTCCAACATTTTCTAACTCAATTTCTTTAGCCAATTTATAACCTACTCCAGTTTCAACAATCATTTCAACAACTAAATTCTTATTTTTAGTCAAAGTAGCTAAGTGAAGTTTTTTGTTGATGACTTCAAAACCAGCTTCACATTCAATATCTTTAGCAGTAATATCTTTAGGACCTTTGACATTGAGCCGTAAAATTCCAGCTTCATCACTATTAGATCTGATACGAACATTCTTTAAATTTAAAATTAAATCAACAATATCTTCTTTTAAACCCTCATAGGTACTAAATTGATGACTGACTCCATCAATGCTCAATTTTGTAATAGCTAAACCGGGCAATGACATGAGTAAAACGCGACGCAAGGCGTTGCCCAAAGTGTGACCATAACCACTTTCTAGTGGCTCAATCACAATCGTGGATCGTGATCCATTAGTTTCTACCTCGCTCACAGTAAAAATAGGATTTGTGACGCTGTAATTATTTAAGTTTTCTGTCATATTTTTTTCCTTTGTTTCGCCTCCCTCTAATTGAGGAATCCGTTTCTAGATTAATAATTATTACCTATTGTAATATTCAACAATTAATTGCTCGTCAATTTTTTCGACGATATCTTCTCTAACTGGCAGTTTCACCACTTTAATAGCAGTCCCTTTTACCGCCAACCAATTGGGCACCGTTCTTGCTTCCTCTATGGCTGCTGCTACTTGAGGAATTTTAGCAGTTTTATTTTTTTTAAGACTGATCACGTCGCCTACTTTAACCGTGTAGGAGGGTATATTCATTTTTTTACCATTCACTAAAAAGTGATCATGATTCACTAGTTGTCGAGCCGAAGCACGAGTCATGGTCAAACTAGCACGATAAACAACATTGTCTAAACGTCTTTCCAAAAAACTTAATAAAGCTGTTCCAGTAGCTGCCGGATTTTTACTTGCTTCCTCAAAAATCTTGCGTAACTGTTTTTCCAAAATACCATAAATATATTTTAGTTTTTGTTTCTCTCGAAGTTGCAAAGCATAATCTGACATTTTTCGATGAGTTTTAGTGCCGTGCTGACCTGGCCTAATTGCTAAGCGTCGAGCAGTCTTGAGAGCATTGGTTTTTAAACCCAAATCTTCACCAATTTGTCGTTGTAGTTTTTGCTTTGGACCACTATGTCTTGCCATATTTAATTCTTAGAAGTTTAATTTCTAGCCTTTCTTGGTCGAGTACCATTGTGTGGCACTGGAGTTAAATCAGCAATCAAAGTTATTTTAATTCCTTGAGCTCGTAAAACGCGCAATGCTACGTCTCTGCCGGGACCAGGACCCTTTAGGTAAACCTCCATTTGATTCATTCCATAATTATTTTTTGCTTTATTGATTGCATTTTCGACAGTGATAGTGGCAGCATAAGGAGTTGATTTACGTGAACCACTAAAACCGGAACCGCCAGTACTTTCCCAACACAAAACACTGCCTTTGTCATCAGTAATACTAACCAAAGTATTGTTAAAAGTGGCACTCACGTAGAGTCGTCCTTTAGTAACAGTTTTGCTACTTCGTTTATAATTAGATTTTTTCTTATTAGTAGTAATTTTTTTACCGCTCACTGCCATAAAAACCTTTATTATTTAGTTTTTTTTGCTTCTTCTAATTTACTCGCGGCCTCTTTGCTCATTGCACCAATGGTGCGTCTTGCTCCGCGCTTGGTTCTTGCGTTAGATCTAGTTCTTTGTCCACGAGTGGGTAAACCGGCACTGTGTCTCATACCTCGATAGCTTTGAATTCTTTTTAAACGAGCTATATTATCGTTAATTTCCCGACGCAAATCACCTTCTACTAAATACTTATCAAGAGCTGTTTGAATCCGGTTAATTTCCTCACCAGTTAAATCCTTCGCTCTTTTATCAGGATTAATTTTACATTGCTTAATAATATCTTCGGCTAATTGAGGTCCTACCCCATAAATATAGCGCAAAGCAAAATTAATCTTTTTATTATCTGGTATGTCATGTCCTGCAATACGTGGCATAGTTTATCCTTGCCTTTGCTTATGCTTGGGATTAATACAAATCACGTACAATTTCCCATGTCGCTTAACAAATTTGCAATTTTTACAAATTTTCTTTAGTGATGATTTAACTTTCATATTTACAGACGTGCAATATACCCTACTGAACTAAATTTTTAAAGAGTGAAATTAGTCCTTTCAGGAATATTAATTTTCCTACTGATTTGTTCCTGACTGCCTATTGGTTGAACGATAGGTAATCTTACACTTGGTTAGATCGTACTTACTAACATAACCTTTTACTTGATCTCCTGGCATAACGCGAATTCGATAAAGACGCATTTTACCAGCTAAGGTACCCAACAATAACCGACCCTTCATCTGCTCAGCTGTTGAGTCAATTACTCTAACTCTAAACATCGTGTTAGGTAAACAACTCTCCACTTCACCAATAATCTCAAAACGATCGCTTTGGCTATTGGCTACAGATGGCGTAAAATCTACCTGTCGCTTAGCTTTAGCGGCCCGTTTATGTTCCTGTACCTTTCCCATAAACGAGCATTATACCAGATTTAGCAAAAAAAATCACTTATAAATCTGACTATTTTATATTTTTTTCTTTACTATTAATTCTCTCCACTTTCAACACAATATCATTAAACACTTCCTGTACGCTTTGTTCTCCATCAACCACAGCTAAATGTTTGCGTTCTGAATAGTAATCTAGCACTTCAGAAGTTTTTTCATGAAAAAGATCAATTCTTTTTCTAATTGCTTTCAAAGTCTCATCTTCTCGATCAGCTTCTCGACCAGAAATCCTCCATAAAGCTTCTTTATCTGATACATCAATTAAAATTACAATTTCTTCACCCCGAGTAAATTTTTCAAAAACTTTAGCTTGAGGAACAGTTCGAGGAAAACCATCAAGAATAAAACCTTTTTCATATTCTGGTTTTTTTAAATACTCAATCACAATTTCTAGAGCTTTGTCATCAGGGATCAAAAAACCAGCGTTGATAGTTTCTTTTACCCAACGACCCAAAGCTGTTTTGGATTTGGCCATTTGTCTAAAAATATGACCAGAAGATAAGTAGGGAATATTGTATTTTTCAGATAATAAATTACCCTGAGTAGATTTACCTGCTCCCTGAATACCTATTAATACTAACTTCATAATCCCTTTCCTCTTAATATTTTAATTAAGTTTGCTATAACGGTCATAATTTTCACTTAATAATTGAGATTCTACTTGTTTGGCAGTCTCTAAAATAACTGAAACCACAATTAACAAGCTAGTTCCTCCTATTGCCAAAGCTTGAATATCTGTAATCATTTGCGCAATGGTTGGTAACACCGCAATACTAGCTAAAAATATGGCTCCAGCAAATGTCACTCTAGTAACAACAAATTCTAAATATTTACGGGTTGGACCTCCTGGCCTAATACCAGGAATAAAGGCTCCACTTTTCTTTAATTCATCACTAATATCTTCAGCATTGAAAAAAATAATAGCTGTAAAATAACTAAAAACAAAAACTAAAATAAAATAAGTTAACAAATACCAAATACTAGTTGACGAAAAAATTACATTTAAACGTTCTCCTAAATTCACTAAGAAAGTGTGACCACTTAATGTAAACACTCTGCCTAAAAATGAAGGCAACATCATTAGCGACACAGCAAAAATAATTGGCATCACT
>CAYSMC010000003.1:0-13229 GCA_964432115.1 uncultured Pseudomonadales bacterium
TCCTTCTTCGGTCAAACAAGCCAAGGCATCCACCTTTTGCTTTAAGTTATAAATTACGAATCATTGAAGTCTTCATTTTTTCTCGACTATTATTGAATAACAGTTGATAAAATTCTTCACATGTTAAAGAACAGTTGCTTGCCGACCTGTTACGTTGGTGGCTACTTATTAGCCTCTAGAAGTTCCGTTAGGAAAACATCCAAAGCCTAATAAGCAAACACCAATGTTAAGTTGAGTGGTGGACCCTAAGGGGCTCGAACCCTTGACCTCCACATTGCAAATGTGGCGCTCTAGCCAACTGAGCTAAGGGCCCAATTTATAGCCGCTTTTAACAACCACTTTTCTATCTAATTGAAACGGAGGGAATCCTTATGGTTAAACCGATATAGGATTGTCGCGAAGAGCTGTAATTATAAAATTAAAGGGAATAGAATGCAAGAGCAAATTGACCAATAATGTCTTTACAATAGCTGAGCTCGCTGGCCAATTTCTTCCTCAAGTAACTCTTTATCTTTACCATACTTCAGACGAGATAATTTCTTAATCAATTCAGCTAGCTTTGGATTCATTTTAGCTTCTTGAGCTTTCATGTCTTTAAGTAATGACATACTAAAAGCACTAACAGGTTGATTGTCGACAATAGTTTTGACATAAGCGTGATATTTTTCAACATTAGCTAAATCTGTTTCACTGAAAGTGGGGGCAAATTCATGCTGCAAAAAGTTGGCATCAGTCACACCGACACGAAAAGCGACCATGGTCCCCACGTTGCCAAAAACAGCATTTTTAATGTCTTCCTCAATCTGACCAATAAACTGGTTAGCTACTATCAAATTTAATCGATATTTTCGAGCTTCAGACAAAATTGAAGCAAAATCTTCAGTAGCAAAATTCTGAAACTCGTCAACATAGAGGAAAAAGTCATTGCGTTTTTCCATAGACACATTTTGTCGACTCATCGCTGCTGTTAAAATCTTTGGCACCAAAATTAAACCTAAGAATTTAGCATCTTCTTCACCAATGACACCCTTGCTCAAATTACATAAGATAATTTTCTTCTCATCCATCGCTTGACGAAAATCAAAAGAACTTTCACTCTGCCCAATAATATTACGCATCGTTTTATTGGTTACAAAACGACCAAATTTAGACACAATGTAGTCTAGAACTTCTGACTTATGAAAATCACTAGTACTCGCTATTTGGTCAGTCCAATAGCGCTTGACCATCGGATCTTTGACAAAAGGCAAATAATCTTCCACATATTTCGCATCAGTTAGGATTCTGACTAATTCAATAAAAGTGGCCCCCGGCTTGGACATAATTGTCAACATACCATTACGAATAGCGTGTTCAAAACGCGGACCAACGATACCTGTGCGATGTGGGTCATAAAGTTTATACATTAAACCAATTACTGCACTAGCCATAAATTGCTGCTGCTCATCATTATGCGCTTCCATGATATTCATACCCAGTGGTCGCTCTGTATCAGCTGGATTAAAATAAATGACATCTTCGGCTCGCTCTGGAGGCATTAATTGCAACAAATCTTCGACCAAATCACCGTGAGGATCAATAACTGCCACTCCTTGCCCAGATTGAATATCTTGCAGCGCCAAATCCTTGAGAAATTCAGATTTACCAGTACCAGTTTTTCCGATAATGTAAGTGTGACGTCGCCGGTCTTCAAGAGACATATAAATCCCTCGTTCTATGCCTCGATATTTCGATTTACCCAAATACAAACCTTTTGTTGGAATTTTATTAGAAGCCGGAGCACTTTTAGCACTTAACCAACGAATGTGGTGAGTTTCCACTGTTTTATTGGGAAAGTGCATGATAGTAGCTAACTCTTCAGTATTAAGAATAATTTTTTTGAAAGAAAAAAGGGATAAGTAACGGTAAATGAAATCAATCATGAAAAGATGTTTGAAAAAAATCTTGGCCCGTTTAAAGTTATTATAAGGGGAAGAAAATTGAGAAAATGCACCAATCAAATTATTAAGGTGAGCCTTGGCTGTAACATCATTGCTGGCTGAAACCACCATCCGAATAGCAACTTTAAATCCAGGTTTGCTGGTTTTGGTATTAATAGCTTCAACTTCTTTGGGATCATGAGTATAACTAGCTGTATCTGGATCAGCTTCTTGTTTTTTTTGTTTTTGGTTATAGCGAGCACCTTTTTTTTGCCAGCGTTTATTAGCTGATTGAAGTAAAATTTGTAAAGAAGCACCTTCACCATCACCCATCTTTGATAAAGCGCTAGTAATTAGCGATAAGCCATCGGTGGCTAAATCTTTATAAGTCTTAATGGGGTAAAAGTTGGCTTTTTCTAATTTCAACTCACTAAAAGCTACCCGACCAGTGTCGTTAAAAATATTAACTTCATCAACTTCTGTAATTGCCGCTGAAGGATAAGCACCATTGATTTGTTTTTCAACTAAATCCTGAATGTGACGTGGACAAGTAACATAAAAAGCAATATCTTCCTTCATCCCAACAATTTCAAAACCAATCGTTTCTTCTGGTTCTAAAAAAGATAACATGCCAACTTTTTTAAGCGAATACAATCCAGCAAACATTTGTTCAGCCGCATCAATTTTAATTTCATTGCTTTTTGGTAACTTTACCAATAAAGTAACAAAATTAAGCGCATATTTTTCACGACGCCTATTTTTAATAAAAACACCCAAAAAATAAAACAGAACAAGCACAATGCCCAACAAGATAAAGACTGTAATAAATCTCAAGACGATCATATTAATCTGGGATAGTAATTGCTCTCCTTGTGGTGACATACTTGATTACTTTATTCTAACAAGTTTTAGACGTCTGCGCTATTCTCGACTTCTTCTTTGTATAATACTGCTCCCGCAAAAATCTTTTTTATTTTATCTGCCCATTCAGCTAACCAACGTAAACTAAAATGAATACCCTTTTTTTTGGCCAATTGCTGTTGTTTTTCAGTAATAGGTAAAACTACTACTGGTTTAACTTGAGTGACGGGTAACTGGGCTTGATTGGCTAAATTATCGATAGTGGCCTGTTGTTTTTTTGCCAATTCTTGTTCATCTAGCTCTTTATCAATTTCTTTAATTTCAGCTAATTCCTGACCAAGTTCTGCTATTTCGGCTGATTCACTCGATTTAATTGCTTCAGCTGATAATTGTTGCTCACTACTTGGTTGTTCAATTTGTGATTCTTTATTAATAATCGGCTGCTGTTCCTTTTGGGAAAGTTTTTCTGAATCGGTTAAATCAGCAGTTGATTCAACTGCCACGTTCTCTAATTGATCTAGTTCTTTTTGACGTGAAGTGCGAGTAGCTGAATTTGTTGGAATCAAACGTTGATTTTCCACTTCGCTAATAGCTTCTTCTAGTAAATTTAAAGCTTGATGATTGGACAATAACTTTGGCTCCTGCTTGTTAGATATAGATTGAACAGTGAGAAATTGACCTAATTTGGGGTACTTTTTTAAATCAATATTCTGCAATAATGAAGCCGAAGCTCGATCGTTAGGCATAAAACCATCATACAAGTTTTTGCTTGAAGAAAAAAGAGAGAGTTAGAAAAAGCGCCAATAAAGTTTGGATCCCAATAATTCTATTGGCAAAAAATCAGGCATTGTCTCTAAAACTAAATTTACTGCTTGAGGGGATTGATAGATTAACAAGTCCGCATCATCTACTGCAGTTGGTTGAAGAACCTGCCTGGTACAGTCTAAGAGACGTTGTTCTTTAAACCAACAAATATCAATATCAAATTGCATGTCTTTCATCCAAAAGTAACGAATTTTTGCTTCAGGAAAAATAAACAGCATCCCGTCTAATTGTTGACCAGTTACAGTTTGCAATTGTGGCCGATCCGACAAACCCTGCTGTGTTGAACTTTCATCTTTTACTACTTCAACTAAAAGCGCTTGTCCATGATTCGCAAACAAATTATCTTTCAAAACTAATTTAACTAATTGACCATCTTTAACAAAAAATTGCCAAAAACAACACTGATAAAGACAGATTCCGATGATCAACAAAGCAAGTAGTACTACCAATAGTATAAATTTGTTCAATTTGGCTTGCATTTTTGCTACTTAGCGAAACATTAACAATATTAATAATAAAAAATATATTGAGGCTACTGTTTTAATGATTTGAATTTCTGATAAAGTAATTTGTTTTTTAACCCCTTGTAAAAAATATTGATTAAAAATTTTTGGCTGAGGAGCCAATTGCCAAATTTCAATCAGTATTAACAAATTAATTGCCATAATTAATGCTATCCCAGCTAGGCTACCAGTCGATGTTAGCATAAAAATACTTAACACTGGTAAGACCAGTAGAAATAAAGGACTACGAGTAATTAAGATTTTCTTTTCTAGCTCATCGGCATAAATTTTTTGCAAAAATTTTTCATCACCCAACATCAAAAACAAACCCAAACCATAAGCAAAAATAAAAAATAATATTTGCGACCAAATATGATTAATTTGCCATTCTTCCTTGATTAGCCACCACAAAATGAATAACATCAACACTGATAAAAGAGTGATTTTTTTGATTTTTTCTTGATCATGACTAAAAACACTCATAAATTGAAATTTAATTATCGAAACCTTTTAAAGATAAGATTTTTTTGCTGGCTCGATCTACCATTTGTTGAAAATCTAATGACTCTTCATATTTATCTTCTAAATCTTTGAGTAGAGAATTTAACTGGCTGTAATCAAAACCTGCACCAAAAAGCAAAACATGATTGCCGGCCTCGATAGCTTCGATGGCAATAGTCGCAAGATCTTTTTTTTCATTACTTCCAGGTATATAACTAGCTGATTCCATTAATAAATCATCTGTAATAAGTAAAATGTTTGGGTAAAATTGAAAAAGTTGAGCTAAACATTGTTCACTTAATGAACAGGGTTGACCAGCTAATTTATCTTGCAGACGCAAATGAGCTGACATCACTCCTATATTAGGATATTGATCTAGTAGTCTTTCAAAAATTAAAGTGTCATTTTGATCTAAAATCACTGTATTAACATCTAAATGTAAATCTTTGTTAATACTACCTATACCTGGAAAATGTTTTAACACGGGCATAATTTGCCAATTAGAGAAGGCTCTAATATATTCTTGAGCAATTTGCACAATTTTATCTGGATCATTACCAATTCTATTGTGTAAAACTGGATTGGAACTGACCGAATAATCAACCATTGGCGCCAAAACTAAATTAATACCAACTTCAGACAATTCTTGAGCTGATTGATTAAATAAAGCCGTTCTGTCTCTAGTGTTTAATGAATCTAAATTCTGTTCATCTTCAGAAGTAGTAACACTATCAGTTAATTGACGCATACTAGGTAAAATGGTGAAACCCTCACCACTTAAGCGTTGTACTTGTCCACCTTCATGATCCACTGCTAATAAAGGCAAGATTGTTTCTTGATTATCCTCATCCAATAAGCTTGTCTGATATTGTTTTATCGTTTCAAAGTCAATTGCTTCCCCAAAATAAATGACAAATCCTGGATCATATTCTTTTATCAAAGCTAAATTTTCATTATCTTTAGGATCTAGATTATTGTCTACCAGTAAAGGTAACATTAGCATCTGACTAATTTTTTCTCTAGCAGTTAAACTAACAAAATCCAAGTTTTGCTCAGTTTCTTGAGTGATTTCTGCAGGTTGTTCTATTACTGGTTCTGGAAAATATTTTAAAAATGGTTGTCTAAAATAATTGTAGGCTAAAAAACCAGCTAAAACAGTCAAAACAATAATTAAAGCGTTGCGCCATTTCATAAAATCATTTTACTAGAATTTTACTTTTTTCTCGCTCGCTGTTTTTGCTGATTTTTCTTTTCCTCTTGATTCTTTTTAAGCTGGTCTAATTTCCACATAAATAATTTAGCTTTACTTCGAGCATTTTGTGCATCACTGACAAAGGCTAAAGCCTGTTCTAACAAAGCTCGAGGATAAGTTTTGGCTAATTTTATGTAAAGAGAGGTATGCGTTTGATCAGCTAAAACAGTAGCCATATGGCAACCAAAAGCTTGAAACTCCTGACTAATATATTTATTACTCTCTTTAATAGGATGATTACCTAGTAATTCGGCTACAGTACGAAATTTTTTGTTTAAAGGATCGGTATTGTTTTGCTGAGTAGTTAAATTATTTTCAAAAAGAGACTGTTTAGTAATTTTAATTGACCTAGTGTGTTTTTGACTTGTTTTTTTCTTAACAGGCATAATGAGCTTGTTTTTGGCTATTTTAAGTCAAATAAACAATAAATTAAATGACGATTTTATCTAGAATTTGCCGATTTTTTTTAACTAATTTTTGCTCAAATGGCCCCCGTTGTTCAATCAATACTTTTAATTTATTATTTCCCGCCAAAATTTGGTAAAAATCCATTTGAATTTGTAAGAACTCTTTAGCTTCTGCTAAATTCTTCTTCCCATTATTAGTAAAATCGACTAACCAATCAGCACTAATCAAATATTGCCCCAAGCTATAAACTTCCTCACCTCCAGCAATAGTAAAACAAAGTTGATTGGCTAAATGCATATTATGCGGTCTCACCATGTGACCTTTAACCGCTAATTTCAATTCTTTAGGATCAGCAAAGGGTAAAATACCCACATATTCAAACTTTAATTGATCAGCTAAGGCCGCTAAATGTTGTTGAGTACTAGCATTAGTTTCGTCCCAATCATTCAGTACTAATTGTTCTTTAAACCAAGCGTTTTCTTCACTGGCAGTAATTTTTAACTTTTTATCTCGTTGTTCTTGAGGAAAATAATCATCAATCGTCTTCTGTAAAGATTTAATGATTTGAGGGAAATGAGGCAAACGAAAACCAGAACCCAAAACAGCAAAACGACGACCATAATTGAGCTGCACTCCTTCATCGCCATCTGCAATAACTAAAGGCATAGGCTGATATACGGCAGGCTCAGCTGATTGATTACTCTTGCTCATGAAGTTCCTTTTGTTAATTAAAACTATTCAGCCATAGCTTGCACTGCAGCTAAATATTGATTCATCTCTTTTTCTACCTTTTCCCAATCACCATCAACCTCTCGAATTGCATTAAACAATAACTCCATATCAATTAATAACTGGTCGTCAGTGACAATCATTCTTTGTTTTGCCATAGACTTTCATTATACCATTAGTCGAGAAAAAAAGCTAGTTAATAGCTGAATTTTTTACTGAAATATCAATATATAATTAAAAAGAGTTTAATTGTAACTATTTGTAAGCAATGGGTAAATCAGTTTGCACAATTGATAAACTTATGCGACGTTGTTCGGGGACTACATTTTCGACATTTACAGTCACTTCGTCACCCACTTTTAATTCTCTACTAGCATCAAGTTTAGTTGAATGAATTAAACCATCAACGCCTTTTTCAACATTGACAAAAACACCAAATGGTTCAACCCGAGTTACTTTACCAGTAAAAGTGGTACCAGCTGCATAACGTTCGGCCAAAGTATTCCAAGGATCTTCTTCCAATTGTTTAATTGATAAATTTAATTTGTTGGTTCTTTCGTCAATACCCAGTACTTTAACTTTTACTCTATCTCCAACCTTATGATAATCTCGAGGATGATTAACTTTTTCCCAAGAAATTTCCGAAATATGAATTAAACCTTCTACATAACCAGTACTACCTTTATCAGTTTTATCTTGAACTGGCACTTCAACTGTCACAAACAAACCAAAATGCATTACTCCTGAAACTACTCCCTCATAAACTTCACCCTCTTTGACAGTTTCAACAGCCAAATCTTTTTGTGCTAATTCTTTGGCTTCACTAACATGGCGTTCAGAAAAAATTAAGCGATTTTTTTCTCGATCAACTTCAATGGCTTTAACCTTAAAGGTTTCTCCCTTTAGGGAAGAAATTTTACCCATATATTGACGACCAAATTGACTAGACGGCACAAAACCACGCACGCCATTAACTAGAACAATCAGTCCACCGCGATTTAATTCGATACCTTTAGCTTCTACATCAAGATCTTTATCGAGCGCTTCTTCAAAATATTCCCATTTGGCATCGGAAGCTGCACCTTTCAGAGACAATAAAACTTGACCATTATCGTAATCTGTAGAAATAACAATACCTTTGATTTCGTCACCAACCTTGAGATCTTTAATAAAATCATTGGCAAATTCAAATTCTTTATCCGCGACATAGGCTTCGGTTTTAGCTCCTAAATCGACTACTAAATTTTTTTTATTTTTTTCTGTAATGACACCCGTAATCGTATCTCCTTTTTGGGGAACAACTAACTTATCGGCGTTAGCTTTTAAAAGATCCTCCATTGTCATTTTCTTCGTACTCTTAGCCATATCAAAATAGTTCCTTTCTTTTTGATCTGTGTATTGTAACACAAGTCCCTAGTTGTTTCCTCTAGAAAAAGATGGCAAAATAGAGCGTATGCTTAACTGTCCAAAAATCAAAGACATTAAAAACAAAAAAGTTTTAATCAGAGTTGATTTTAATGTGCCACTTAAATTAGTGGCTGGTAAAGCTGGTAATAAAAACGCTGTGTGGCGTGTGGCAGATAGTGATCGTATTAGTAGCGCTCTGGAAACCATTAATTTTTTACTTGATCATCAAGCCAAAGTCATTCTTATTTCTCACCTTGGTCGAGCCAGTGGCAAAAAAAATCATGATTTGAGCTTGCTACCAGTCGCTAAATTTTTAAAAAACAATTTAGACTTACCAGTGGAATTTGTTAACGATTGTGTTGGTATTGAAGTAGCAGAAAAAACTAAAAAATTAGCCGGTGGTCAGGCTTTGTTATTAGAAAATTTACGTTTTTACCCCGGAGAAGAAAATAATGATTCAAACTTCACTAAGCAATTAATTAAAGATAGTGAAGCTGAAATTTATATTAATGAAGCTTTTAGTGCCAGTCATCGAGCTCATGCTAGTGTAGTTGGCTTAGCTAAACGCTTAACAAGTTTTGCCGGTTTTAATCTTAAGAGAGAAATTGAACATTTTAATAAAGCACTGGACAATATTAAACGGCCATTAGTTTTAGTCATGGGCGGAGCTAAAATCTCTGACAAAGTGGCAACCATGAAAAACTTGTCTCGCTTAGCTGATGTTGTGTTAGTGGGAGGAGGCATTGCTAATGCCATGCTTAGAGCTGGAGGGATTGAGACTCATCGATCTTTTATCGGGGCTGATGAAGAAAAAGAAGTAAAGGAAGTTAAAAAAATCCTCGACACAGCTAAAGAAATTTTAACTGAACATGCTACCGAAAGAATTTTATTTGAAAATGTTGGTAAAGATCGGAAAAATTTTCCCCTACCAAAAATAATTTTACCCATTGATGTTTTGGCTGGTAAAGATGTGAATGTAACAGTTAGTGAAAAAATTACTTTACTGTCAGATGTGACTGATACTAATGATGATCGAGATATTAAATATTTAGATATTGGACCAGAAACGATTAGACTGTATCGATACATTTTGGAAGGAGCTAAAACTATAGTTTGGAATGGACCAATGGGAGTTTTTGAAAATCCAGTTTTTGCTCGTGGCAGTCGAGAGATTGCGCGCGCCATAGCGCGCGCCACCCAACGTGGTGCCATTTCCTTAGTTGGTGGTGGTGAAAGCAATAGTGTTATTAACCGCACCGGACTTCACGATCAATTTACTCATATTTCTACTGCTGGTGGTGCTACACTAGAGTACTTAAGCGGAAAAGAGTTGCCAGGAATTAGAGTTTTAGAAAAATAAATTTATTGTGCAATCTAATTGTTAATTTGATTAGATTTTTTCCCTGCTGCTTATTGATACAAAGCCTCAATTTTTTGAAGAACTGAATCTTGTTCTTCATTTTCAACTAAATTATATAAATGATCAATTAAATACCATTTTGCTGATGGTTCTTGATTTAACATATCGACAATCAATTGTTCAAATTCTGTTAAGCGATTTTCCAAAAAAAGTTTTGTTGTTTGTTTTCTATACAACAACATGTATGTATAAAAATCACCAACATATTGAGGAGAAAATTTTGAGAAATTGGGTAAAAATTGAGAAAAATTATCTAAATTTTCTTCATCTAAAAATATTGCTCGTTCTGAAAAAAATACATAAGAATCAAAAAAATAAGCTTGGTGATAGAAATAAGCAGCATGTGACCAATCTTTTAATTTGTAGGCTTCCTGGGCCAAAGTAAAAACTTGCTTAGCTAATTCAACTCTTCGCCAATAATTAATAAAGTACTCATGATCAAAAAAATGATGTTTGTCAATTATTAAAATTAATTGATCTAATAATAATTTAGCATCTTCCAAATGCCAATTTTGCAAATTAATTGTTGATGCAAAACTCGCGGGATCTATTTCAGCCAAATCTAAATATAATTGCAATTCTAATTGCTGATCCAGTTTTTCGTCTAAATTTAAAAAACGCAACATAAAATCCGTGTCGTAGTGATATAGATCATACAAACTAGTGTAAGTTTCTACCGTATCAATAGGGTCATTAAGAGAAATTTTTGCCAGTTTATTATAAAAAGGAGCATATTTTAACCATAATGCTGGTTTTTTTCTTTGCCATTTATTGGCCAAAATGCTAGTAACAAATAAAATCATACTAATCAACGTCAAAAAAAATATATAAAACTTCCATGATTTATCAATTTGTTGTTGAGTTTTTTTTACATTTTGATCTCTAAGAATCAGAGCTAAAAAAATTAGAGTTAGTAAAAATATCGCAAAAAAATGCCAATCAAAGTCAAACATAGCGTTAGTCAAAGAGCTAATAGCTCCGATAAATAAAAAATAATTAACAGACTTATTTATTTTTTTTAGTTTTAAGTAACTCTGGTAAAAAATGAGGATAATAAGATACATAAATAGTCCTCCCGCTATCACCCCCATTTCAGCTAAGTTATGCAAAAAAATATTATGAGCATAAGCACTATGCTGTTCATTGATTATGGGAAAACGACGAGCCACATGTTTAAAAGTATTTAAACCATAACCAAAAAGCGGATAGTTTTTGATGGTTAACCAGGCTTGTCGCCAATAGAAAAAACGACTATTGTCTGCGATCGATATACATAGATCTTTTCGATAAATTTTTAGAAAACAATTCTTGTTAGCATTATTTGGCAATGGTAAAGATAGAAAAATAAAAATTAATGAAGTAAACAAAAATAGAAAAATTGAACTTTTAAATAGTGAATAAATAAATTTATTTCCACGTAAATTATAAAAAATATCTTTATTTAATAAAAAAATACTAAAAAATTGAGCTAGCGCTAACAATAATCCCCAACGAGATAGACTAATTAAAACTAAAAAATATGAAGATATTAATAACAAAAGATTTAAATAAAAACTCATATTTTTATTAAAAAGATAGTTTTTTGTTTTTTTCAACAAGCTCCACCAGACTAAGGGTAAAATTAGAAGTAAAAAAGCCACATAATGATTGTGACCATAACTTCTTACCAATAAATTCATACCTTGAAAAAGAATTCTAAAATTTCCGTTAATTACAAAGAATAAAACTAAAACATTTAACACTAGTGTCAACAATAATAGGTACTCGATAAAAAGTTCCTTTTTAAATAAGTTTTTATCAACTTTTAAAAACAACAAAAATATGGTGAAAGAAAACAAATAAAATAAATATTTTTCTATGCTTAAAGGTATATGGTGTGAGAAAAAACTGGCAATTAAAGAGAAAAATAAAAATAGCAAAGTAAATTGAGTTATTTTTGCAAATTTTGCTTGTTTTATTTTTTTTTCAAGACTTACATTTTTTCTAATAAAAGAACTGTAAATTAACAAAAAAATTGACCACAGTGAAAATAAACAAAATTTAAATTCTGTCTCCATTAAAAAGAAAGATAATAGAAAAAATAGGAAGAAAATTGGATAAAATAATGCAGCTAGCAAGTTTCTCATATCATTTTTTCACATCATTTCAGATATCTAGTATGGCTGATAAAAAAAGCGAATGCAAATAGGGTTTAAATAAACAAAATAATTAAGGAATTTTTATTTGATTTAGTTTAGAATTGATTTATGGTTATTTTGGTGTTTTTTGTACTAAGTTTATTTTTATTTGCAATTAATATTTCAGATTTAGCACTACCTTTCTATTGGGATACCGCTTGGTACTTAATTCCCATTAGTAAATTAATTCATGAAAACGGCTTGTTAAGCTTTATTTTGTATCCAGGCAGTGATTATCCACACATTTTTTTATTACCATCTCTACTCAGTCTAGCTTTTTATTTTTCAGAACCACGGGCTACGATTGTTGTTCATATTATCGGCATTTTGTTATCAATTTTTTTTCTATTTGTTACCTACAAACTAGCAAAGACTTTTCTTGATAAAAGAACAGCAATTTTAATATTGCTTCTTGTAGTTAGTAATCCAATTTTCCTCAGTCAAACCTTTTTAGTGTATTTTGAAATTATTGGTCTAGCTCTTCGACTATTGACTCTCAAATTTTTTCTTGAAAAGCGACCAAAAGCTTTTTTGATTACTAGTATATTGGCCATATTCACCAGAATCGATAATTTCATCTTTATCAGTTTTATGTGTTTAAGTATTTTTTTGGATCGAAAGCAAAAAATTAAAGAGAAAGTTTCTTTTTTAATCAAATATTATTTACCCTCTGCAATACTGACCTTTGCGTGGTTTTTGTCAAATAAAATAATCAATGGTTGGTGGTTCTATTCTCCACAAAGATATTTTGACGAAAAGCATTTACAATCTTTTATTAAGTCTCTACAAATAATATTTATTTCTCAAGGAAGATGGACAATTACAATAGCAATTGTTGCTGGATTAATCATTTTGTTCTTACAAAAAAGATTAAAATTAATTTTTAATCGGAAGTTATTAGTATTTTTCTTTGCCACTTTTCCAACACTAATGATGATTACCGTTTTAGGTTATGTTATAAACAGATATACTCTGCCACTAATAATTTTTAATTATTATTTGCTGGTTATCATTTTAAATTCAATAAAAATAAAAAAACAGAAACTTCTAAAGATTGCACTAATTATACTTTTTTTAAGCATTATCCAGTTTAATAACAAAAATAATTGTTTTGCTGTAAATCAAGAAGATTGCTTATTAGTAAAACAAGTTATTAGAAAAGATATTAATAAATAATGAGATATTTAACTAAAAAAAATTTGCTTTTAGCACTAATTGTTATACTTT
>CAYSMC010000004.1:0-21410 GCA_964432115.1 uncultured Pseudomonadales bacterium
GTTTATTAAAACAAGTTTCTAAACGTCGTCGTTTATTAAATTTTCTTTTAAGTCGTAGTGAAGATCGTTATCGAAAATTAATCGATAAATTAGGTTTGAGTAAATAACTCCACGGATATATTAAGTAAAAATTTGCTATAATAGTATCTGTTATTAATTAAAAAATAAAATTTGGGGTGTCGGGTGAGGATTCAAAAAAGTTGATAAGTTTTATCAATTTTTCAGAATACTCATATTTCCCAAGTTTTGTTCAAAGCTCTAAAAAAGCAAAAGAAAGAAGGATAATATGTCTTATCCAAGTTATGAAAAACAATATCATCACGATGTAGCAATTGGTGATAAAATTATTCACTTTACCGTTGGTAAATTTAGTGAACAAGTTAGTGCTGCGGTACTAGCTCAATGTGGTGAAACAGTAGTACACACTACTGTCGCTCTAGGTCGTCAAGTTAATCTTGGCTACTTTCCTCTGTCAGTAGAGTTTGAAGAAAAACTGTATTCTAGTGGCATAATTAAAGGTTCTCGTTGGGTGAAAAGAGAGGGTCGACCCACTGATGATGCTATTCTCAGAGCGCGAGTTATTGATCGAACCATGCGCCCCTTATTTGCCGATGGTATTAAACATGAGGTGCAAATTATTAATACGGTTTTATCTTATGATGGTGAAAACGAACCAGATATGATTGCCTTGTTAGCAGCTGGTTTGGCCTTGCAAATTAGTGAAATTCCTTTTGATGGACCAGTGGCGGGAGCAAGACTGGCTCTAGCTAAAAATGGTGCTCAAGAAAAGTTTATTTTTAATCCATTAAATAGTGAATTAGTAGATAGTGATTTAGACTTAATTGTTTCAGCTTCCAAATCATCGATTGTAATGGTAGAAGCCGGAGCTAATGAGGTCGAAGAATCAGTAATGGTTGACGCTTTAATTAAAGCACAACAAGTTTTATCAAAAGTTTGTAATGAAATTGAAAAGATTGCAGAGGCAATTGGTAAAGAAAAAATCACTTTAGTTGAAGAACCAGATCAGGGGCTAGTAGATTTATTGGAAAAACTTCGAGCTGAAATCAAAGAAAAATATAGTTCAGAGATTCATCAAGCTGTGGTCAAAAGAGCACATTTAGAAGATCCAAAACTTGATGAATTGATAGACAAAATTGTTGTTGAAAAAGCGCAACAAGCCAAAGCTGATGATCAAGAAATTAGCACTAATGTGGTGGCTGAGATTATTTTTCAATTAGAAAAAGATGAAGCTAGAAGAATGATTCTTGAAGATGGTGAGCGCCCAGATGGTCGTAAAGCTGATGAAATCAGACAAATTTGGACTGAAATTGATGTTTTACCTCGAGCTCATGGTAGTGCCATGTTTAAACGAGGTGCGACTCAAGCTTTGACCGTAGTCACTTTGGCTGATCCATCATTGGGTCAGACTGTAGAGGATATTACTGGTGAGAGAGTGCGTCATTATATGCACCACTATAATATGCCCCCCTACGCTTCTGGAGAAGCAGGTCGGGTCGGTTATCCAAAAAGACGGGAAATTGGTCATGGAGCTTTGGCAGAAAGAGCCTTGCGCCCAATGTTGCCTTCCCAAGAAGATTTTCCTTACGCCATTCGTGTAGTTAGTGAAATTATGAGTTCGAACGGTTCAACTTCACAGGCCTCGGTCTGTGGTTCTACTTTATCGTTGATGGCTGCAGGTGTTCCTTTAAAAAGACCGGTGTCAGGAATTGCTATGGGTTTAATGAGCGATGGGAAGGGTAAAAATGTTATTTTATCTGATATCCAAGGATTAGAAGATCATGTGGGAGATATGGATTTTAAGGTGGCTGGTAGTGAAAAAGGTATTACTGCCATACAAATGGATATCAAATTAAAAGGGATTGATAAAGACATTTTAATCAAAGCACTATCTCAAGCTAAAACAGGTCGTTTGCACATCATGAAGGAAATGCTGAAAGAAATTGATAAACCGCGTCAAAAAATTAGTCAATTTGCGCCTAAAGTAGCTCAATTGCTGATTCCAGCTGACAAAATTGGAGCGGTAATTGGTTCAGGCGGCAGTGTAATTAAAGATATTATCGAAAAAACTGGAGCGGAAGTGAACGTGGTTGAAGACAAAGAAAAAAAACAAGGGGTGATTAATGTTTCTTCTCCCGATCAAGCTGCCATAGATCAGGCTCTCAAAATGATTGATTCCTTGGTTAGAGAAGTCGAAATAGGTGATCAATTTCGAGGCAAAGTGACTAGAGTCGAAAATTATGGGGCCTTTGTTGAATATCTGCCTGGTCGTGAGGGTTTATTGCATGTTTCTAATATGTGTAGTGACTATGTGAGAGATGCTCATGAAAAAGTGAAACTAGATGATGAATTGGAAATTAGAATTAAAGAGATTGGTATGGATGGTAAAGTCGCTTTGACGGCACTGACTCCTGAAGAGGAAGCTCAACAAAAAGAGAGTCGAAGTAATTCTAGAAATGGTGGAAGTGGCCAACGTTTCAATCACAATAATAATCGATCCAATTATCGTTCCTCAGATCGTCAAGGTCAAAAAAAACGTTATTAATTAATCGAACTGATTACTAAGCAGGCTTTTTTTGTTATACTAAAAAGATGCAACTGCCCGCTATTAGTTATCAGCGTCAATTATTTAGTATTCTGGCTCTAGACGATATTTTAAGCTTGAGTCAGATTCTTTCTTTAGACTTGAGTTTAAATGATAATTTAATTTTTTTGACGAAAGTATTGAATCTGTTGTTAGAATTGTCTCGGGAAGCTAGTGGCATTGTTTTTGATCCAATTTATAGTTTGCCTTTGATTAGTTATAAAGCTAAAAACGCCGGGGCCTTAATTCGTCTGGAACAACATCAAGATTTGGATGTCCAAGCCATTCCTCAACTCTTTCCCAATTTTTCATTATTAGAAATTAAAAACAATTATGCCTTGGCTAAATTGGCTATTAATTACCAGGCTCACGAGGAGCAGGCTTTAGCCAAAAAACAATTGTTGGCTGAAATTAGAGATTATAGTCAAAGTTTAAAAATTGACTTTTTACTTAAACTAAATGCAAATTTTGATAATCAGGATATTTTCATCAGCAGTATTCAAGAAGTACAAAATTTTACTGATATTTTAGTTTTAGAGGGAATCGATGATCCCTTGTTAGCAGCAACTATTAGTAGTGAGTTAGATGTTCCTTGGTTATTAAGTGCCAGTGATCACCAACAATTAACCTATACACAATTCAAAAATAATTTGCGAATTGCTATGGAAAATGGAGCTAAAGGTTTTTATTTAGGTAGTTTTTTATGGCAAGATTTGGCTCAATTTAGGCAGGATAATCAAGAGTTTGAATGGTCAGCTGTAGAAAATTTTGTTCGTGGTAGTTTGAGAGACAAGGTTATTGAGTTAAATCGCATTGCTGAAGAGTTAGCTATTTAGTTTTTGGGTAAAATTATTGTTTGCTATATTAATTTAATATTGATTATTCAATCTTTTTTATTATTGATTTTTCTGTAAGTTTTTGCTATACTATTGATAGTTTATTAATCACAAAAAAAGGATAATTTATGTTAGAACTCAAACCCTTACCCTATACTTATGATGCCCTTGAACCACATCTTGATGAAGAGACCATGAGAATTCATCATGATAAGCATCATCAAGCTTATTTGGATAAATTTAAAATGGCTTGGGAAAATTCACCTGAATTGAAAGATTTAAATGCAGAGCAGGTATTATGGCGTTTAGAAGAATTAAAAGACAAGGTTGATGATAAAACTTGGATGGCATTAAAAAATCATGGTGGCGGTTATGTTCATCACGATATTTTTTGGCAAATTATGTCTCCCAATGGAGAGAGAGAACCTATTGGTGATTTAAAAGAAAAAATTGAAAAACTTGGGGGTTTTGAAAAATTCAGAACAGATTTCACCAATTTAGCCCTCGGTCAATTTGGTTCGGGTTGGGCTTGGTTAGTTTTAGATGAACAAAAAAATTTACGACAGTACGCTTTACCCAATCAAGATTCACCGCTAAGTTTAAAACACCATATTATTTTAGGTGTTGATGTTTGGGAACATGCTTATTATCTAAAATACCAAAACCGTCGTGCTGAATATTTACAATCTTGGTGGCAAGTAGTAGATTTTACTGCTATAGAAAAACGTTATCAGACTGCTTTAAGTAAAATCAAATAATTTGAGCTTGCAGATCACTCAAAGTTATTTTAGGATAGTGCTCTATGTTGGAGCTAATATTAGATGTCGAAACCAAAAAAACTTTCGATGAAGTGGGTGGGTTTTTCCCCGAAAAATTAGGTATTTCTTTTGTTGGCGCTTGTCTAAGAGAGAATGGTAATAGACAAGGACAATTATTATCTTTTTTTGAAAAAGATTTGAGCAAATTATTTCCTTTAATGGAAAAAGCTGATGTAGTGATTGGTTTTAACATTGATGGTTTTGATATACCTACCTTAAGTACCTACTATCAAGCAGATATTAAAAAAATTCCTACCTTAGATATTTTAGCTCGGATTAAAGACAGTGTTGGTCATCGGATTGGTTTAGATGCTGTAGCTCAAGAAACTTTGGGATCGGGAAAAATTGGCGATGGTTTGGATGCTATTCGTTATTATCATAATGGTAATTTTAATGCGTTAGAAAAATACTGTTTAGAAGACGTCAAGGTTACTAGAGACATTTACGATTACGGTTTGAAGAATGGTATGGTTAAATTTCGTAATAAATGGAACCGTTTAATTAAAGCTCCTGTTGATTTTACGTTTATCGCCAAAAAAGCCAGTGGCACACAAATGAGTTTAATTTAAATTTATGCCGGAACTTAAACCACGATTTTGTTATACTGCCTCTGGTGTTTTGATTATTAATCAGCGAGTATTGTTACTGAAACACAAAAAATTAGGTACCTGGTTAACTCCTGGTGGTCATGTAGAACGGGGAGAATTTTTATATCAAGCTGCTGAACGAGAATTTTTTGAAGAAACTGGCTTACGAGTTCAAACCATTAGTCATCCAGCTTTTAAAATTGATTGTGTTGAAACAGATACTAATAGTTCTTTTCAACCCGTGCCAATAAGCATTAATTTACACTGGATTTCCCAAAAAAATTATCAGTATCGTCTAGCTGGCCAAAAAAAGACAGAAAAAAAGTGGCCCAAGGGTTGTGAACAACATTTAGACTTTCAATATTTATTAGCCAGCGATGTTGATTTATCTACTTTAAAAAAGAATAATGAATCAGAAAAAATTGCCTGGTTTAGTTTAGAACAAATTGAAAAAATGTCTGATCAAGAAATTTTTCGGCAAGTACGAGCTGAATTAATGTTAGCTTTTAAATTAACAAACAATTAACTGGTATAATCTCTCACAGAAAGTGTTTATGAAACAACAGTTAACGGATCAGGTAAAATTTCTACATAAAGTCGCCATCGTTCAAACTCAGCAAGAGCAAAAGCGGGTGTTAATTTTAAAACGTGTTAATGATGCCAGTTCCCGACCCAACGCCTGGGATTTGCCAGGAGGGAACGCTGAATGGCCAGAGGCACAACAAATCAGTGCTGCCGATTTGCACCAGTATGACGTTGCTCGCGAAGTCAAAGAGGAAAGTAATTTATTAATTAATCCTAAAATTTTTGATTTGGCTCATTTACTTTACTTTACTAGCTATTTTGAAGCTGATCGGCAAATTTACACTGTGATTTGCGGTTGGGCTTTGACTATTGAAGAAACAGATCAAGCAGATATTAAAATTTCTGCAGAACATCAAGATTATCTTTGGATCAGCCAAGAAGAACTAGTGAATTATAACTTTGGAGGTGAAAGAGGTCAGTTTATCAAAGATATTATTAATCAAGCGTTTATTAAGTTTAACAAACAATAATGGCGGCAATTCTAAAGATCAAAAATTTAAATGTAGAGGTCAATGATAAATTAATTATCAAAAATTTGTCATTAAACATCAATCAGGGAGAACTCGTAGCTTTGATGGGAGCTAATGGAGCTGGCAAGTCAACTTTGGTGAGAGTTCTATTGGGAGATGATGCTTACCAAGTTAAAAGTGGTCAAATTACTTTTTTAAGCAAAGACTTATTAACTATGGTTCCAGAAGAGCGAGCCAAATTAGGTTTAGCTTTTGTTTGGCAACAAGCTCCAGCAATCAAGGGGGTTGAACTGTTTACTTTACTGAATTTAATTCAGGAGATTCATGATGGAGATTATGATTACCAGTTGGCGGATCCTCTTTTATTTAGAGAAATTAATAGTAGTTTTTCTGGAGGAGAAAAGAAAATCGCCGAATTAGTGCAGGTTCTTAATCAGAATCCTAAATTACTAGTTATTGACGAATTAGATTCGGGTTTGGATATAGAAAATTTAAAAACAGTTTTAACTGCTTTAAAGAAAGAATTGAAAAAGAAGAATATAGCATTATTAATTATTACTCATTCGGGAGCAGTTTTACAAGAAATTAAAGCTCAGCGAATTGCTATCTTGCGTCATGGAGAATTGATTTGTCAAAGTCGAGATATTAAGAAAGTGTTAACTACTATTAAACAATATGGCTATCAAAAGTGCGAAAGCTGTCAAAACTGCTTATAAACAACTAGATCATCACATTGAAGAAATACTCAGTATGTCTGGTTCTCTAGTGATGAATTCAGTTGAAGCTTGGGATAAATTTTCTTGGACTAAAAAATATTTCATTGATAAACCTCAAGAAGGTTATTTTATTTGGATTAAAGATCAGCCCGATTGTTCTTTTTTGGGTTGTGTTTCTTTGGATAAACCCGGCACCAAACAACAATTAAACAATTTAATAGTCATTGAAGCCGGACTTTATGTGGATTTAACGGGTACTTGTGAATCGGCGACTTTACTAAGCGAGACAAAAAATGGTCAATTTCGTTCCCATCAGGCCAAAGGTAAATTAGTGTTGCGCAAAGGATCGAGTTTGTATTATCAGCACCTTCATGATTGGGATAAAAATGATCAAATTAGCACCAATTATGAATTCTTTTTGGAAGAAGGAGCGAGTTTGGAATATACTTATAAAATTAATTCAGCGGCAGCAACGATGAATTTGCAGGCGCAGATACATTTAGCAAAAGGCGCCCGCTCTGATTTAAAAATTTTGGCGGATTGTCAAGAAACGAACATTAATTTAACAGATATAGCCTTTTTAGAAGGGGCGGGCGCCAACGCTATTTCTACTTTGCGCTTAGTTGGCCGAAAAAATGCCAAAATCAAAGCTTGTTCTCGTATTATTGCTCAAGTTGCTGCTAAAGGACATTTAGATTGTGGTGGTTTAATGTTGGATAAGACGGCTGAAATAATGTTGATTCCAGAATTATTAGTTAAAGATCAAAATGCTCAATTAACTCACGAAGCTTCTATCGGCAAATTATCTGCTGAACAAATTCTCTATTTAAGGAGTCGAGGTTTAACTGCTAAGGAAGCCGAAGATTTAATTTTGCGAGGTTTTTTAAGTGAGTAGTAAATAATGATTATTAAAGTTATTTTTTTATCTATTAAGCATGGAATTGTTCAATGAAAATTTTTGTCGCTTCAAAAAATCCAGTTAAAATCAATGCTGTGACGATTGCTGCTTGCGAAAGTTATCCGGACGTCAAGGTCATTGGTCTCAGTGTAGCTAGTGGGGTGTTAGCACAGCCCATGAGTGATCAAGAAACTCTAACTGGTTCAATTAATCGAGCTCAGGCTTTAAAAACACTGGTTTTATCCAAAAAACTCTGTTCTATTAGAGAAGAAGTGCTGTTTATTGGTGCGGAAGGAGGAGTTTATCATCCTAGTTTTGCCAAAGAAAAAGCGGAATTGTGGTCGACGGTTTGGATTAGTGTTTTAGATCGAGAAGATAAAATATATTCGGCAAGTGGAGGTCGATTTCGTTTACCTCAAGTAGTAGCTACTGGTATTTTGGCTGGACAAGAATTGGGGACGGTGATGGGGGCTCTATTTAATGATCCAAATCTTAAACAAAAAAATGGTGCGATTGGTGTGTTAACCAAAAATTTTATTGATCGGACCGAAGAATACGTAGCTATTGCCAAGTTGGCAATAGGCCTATGGCATGGTCGAAATTGGCAAAATCAAGTTTAGATTTTTGTTAAATTCCAATCCTATAATGTTAAAACAAACTGATCTTGACAGCTTATTATTTCTACTTCAAAATAGTATCATAATATAACAGTTATTAGCGATGCCAAAGGTCTCATGAAAAAAAATTTCAAAAAAATTATTCCTTACATTTTCCCAATTTTAGCTTTTGCTTTTGTCGTGTTTATGTTTGTGCGTTGGTATACCAATAGAGTAGCTGAGCAAGGCAACGGTTTGCTATCTAGTGATTTAGAGATTACAAATTTAACACAGGAGGAAGAAGAAAGTATCATTCGAGGGACCACTGATTTTTCAACAGTAAAAATGATGGCTGTCGGAGAAGCGAGCGGAGAAATTCGTTATCAATTGCAAGAAGACAAATTAAATTTCACAGTGACAGCTAATTTGCCAGATAGTAATGAAGCTTTTGCCGTATGGTTGCAAGAGATTGATGGCGATGCGAAGAAAAAAGTTTTTGTCTTGACCTATTCCAAAGCAGGATTTATTGGTTCAGCCTCTGTGCCAGCCGAAGTATTGCCGGTTGAGGTGGTAGTCAGTGTGGAATCAGATTTATTACTTGAAGATGCTCTTTTACGAGGAATTATTGAAAAATAAATTATTATTGAGGTATTTTGATATATTTTGATAGTTTAAAATTGAAATTGCGTCTTGATATACTAATCAAGTATGCTAATCTAAGAATTAGTAATTAACAATTATTCTGGCCTGGGGCCAGGAAGAAGGAGACTTATATGGCAGCTTTTAGCTACACCAATAAAAAAGGTCAGACCTACTATCTTCACACCCGTGATGTGACCTTAAAAAATGGTCGTGTGCAAACAATTTATTTCTTTGCACGAGATATTCGTGACGGCTCTCTGAGCGCTGTTCCAGCCGGTTACATGGTTGTTGAAACCACTCGAACTGGCATGCCAGTATTGAAGAAAAAATAATTTTTCTCATTTGTCAATTAAAATCCCGCCTTTTCATTAGTGCGGGATTTTTATTTGTGGCTTTTGTCAATTATTTGTTATGATATGTTCATGAAAATTTATATTGCTAGTGATCACGGAGGCTTTCAACTCAAGGAAACAATCAAAAGACTTATTAAAGGACAAGTGCTTGATCTTGGTTCTTCACAATTAGATCCAAGCGATGATTATCCCCAATTTGCTTTTCGCGTGGCAGAAAAAGTTAGTCAAGAACCCAATAGTATAGGTCTATTATTTTGTCGTTCTGGTTCAGGAATGGCGATTGCAGCCAATAAAGTTAAAGGGATTAGGGCGGTCGATATTTATAATCAAAATATTGCCAAACATGCTGTCACAGATAATCATGCCAACGTGTTTGCTTTTGGAGCAGATTTTTTAACAGAGCAAGAAATTTTAACTTGTATATCAACTATTTTGGACACTCAGCCAGATCAAGAAAATCGCCATTTGAGAAGAATTAAACAAATCAGTGACTACGAAAAATAATCAAATATGCAAATCAATCCTGCGATTTTAACCGATAGTTTAGCTACTTTTTCTCAACAATTAGAATTGGTTAAACAGGTTCCAGAAATTAAAACTATCCAAGTAGATATTATCGATGCTGTTTTTGCTGACAATATTACAATTAATCCTAGTGATTTAGTAGATTTTGATTTTGGACAATTATCAATTGATTTCCACCTAATGACAGAAGAACCCATGGATTATCTGTGGGAATTAATTGATTGTGGTCAACAGTTACCAACACAATCTATTATTGCTCAAGTGGAAAAAATGTCTTATCAGCTGGATTTTCTACAGGAAATAAAAAAAAACGATTGGCAAGCTGGTTTAGCTATCAATTTATTTACCTCTCTAGAGAGTATTGAAGAACAAGTCTGGGAATATCTTGATCATGTTTTGTTGATGGCTGTAGAAGCGGGAGCACAAGCTCAGATTTTTAATTCTTTGGTATTTGCAAAAATTGAAGAACTGAAATTTCTAATTAAACAATTTAACAGGAACATTATAATTAGTGTCGATGGCGGTATTAAAACTGAGCATGTTAATTTGCTCCAACAAGCTGGTGTTGATCAAATAGCTGTGGGTTCAGCCCTATTTAATGTTGATAACTTTAATCATGAATTTAATAAGTTTAAGGAGGAACTTTTATGAGTGAAGGTAAACGACCAACAATTGCTATTCCTCAAGTAAAGCGTTTGTGCAAAATTGATAAAATTGTTTTTTATGGTAGCGCAGATATCAAGGCTGATCATCCGGTTTGGCGGGCTGCTTATGAAGCAGCTGCTTACGTTGCTAGTCAAAAAAAAGTAGTAATTAATGGAGGTGGTCCCGGAGTAATGAATGCAGCGACACAAGGTGCCAAATCACAAAATGGTAAAACTTTGGCCATCACTTTCGAACCAATTAATATGCCTGAATTTGAGGGCCGTGATGAACACAATATTGCTAATCAAGAAATTAAAACTAGTAATTATATTGAGCGGATGTTTAGTTTAATGGATAATGCTGATCTTTTTGTTTGTTTTCAAGGAGGAACTGGAACTTTAAGTGAGTGGGCTACTGCTTGGTTATTAGCTCATCTTTATTATGGTAATCACAAACCGCTTATCCTGTATGGTCATTTTTGGCATGAAGTGACAGCTATTATTCATAAACATTTTTTCATTGGTGATAAAGAATTAAAGGTTTATAAAATTGCCGATAATTTAGAGGAATTTAAAACTGCTTTACGCTTATTTGAAGAGGAAATAAACAAGCGTTTAAAATAACTCAATTTATTGCTTATAAACTCAGTTCTTGCAATCTCGGTTCATTGTCTTGTACAATGATAAAAACTGCCTATGTATGATTGTATTAGTATTGGATCTTCATTAGTTGACATTTTTATTAGCTCTAAAGATTTAGAAGCTAAGCGCAATAAAGAACAACAAATTTTAACTTATGGTGATAAGTTAGATCTTAGTGATTTTCATATATTTACTGGAGGTGGTGCGAGTAATACCGCTGTTGCTTTGGCTCGTTTAGGATATAAGGTAGCAGTAATTTCTGAAACTGGCCAAGACGAATTTTCTGATTTAATAATTGCCGACTTTGCTAGAGAAGGAGTGGCTACTCAATTATTAATCAGAGAAAAATTAGAACGAACAGGTGGTAGCGTACTATTAGTGACTAAAGATGGTGAACGGATAGCCCTAACTTATCGAGGGGCAGCCTCTATGCTCGACCCTTACGATATTCCTGCATTTTGGTTGACTCAAGCTAAATGGATTCATTTATCTAGTATCGCTGGTCAAAAAGATACTTTATCCAAAATTTTTAGAAGTTTAATTAAAAATCAAGATACCAAATTATCTTGGAATCCGGGGAAAAGTGAGATTAATTTATTGCTTAAACAAACTTTTGATTTAGAAGAAATTCCCTGCGAAGTGTTCTTTGTTAATCAACAAGAATGGTCAATGTTGGCTACAATGCAAAAATTGATTTTGGCTCACTTTCCTCAAGTAGTTGTCACTATGGGTAAAAAAGGTGGTCATGTTTATTTATATGGTAAAAAGAAATTTATTTTTGAAGGTCAAGCTAATCGAGTGGTTGATGACACTGGAGCAGGTGACTCTTTTGCTGCGGGTTATATAGCTGCCCTGATGGATGATCGTCAAGTTGAGGAAGCCATTGTTTGGGGAGTACGTAATGCGAGCCACGTAGTCAGTTTCTATGGAGCTAAAACTGGTTTATTACGTCGTCATCAAATGCTTGAATTACTCACTGCACAAAAAAAATAAAAATGCTAAACTAGATAGGAAATATGAAAAAATTTTTAATTAGTTTTATTTGTTTATTAGTTATTTTCCCTTTACTTTTTAGTAATAAGGTGCAAGCAGCCGCCTTGGAAATCACGGGTTTAGGCACAATAGATGTAAGTGATTTAGATCTGGGAGGTAGTTTAAAAAGTTATACTTATTCGGGTGGTACTTTTGCATTAACAGGTTTAGCCTCGCCTTCTGCTATCATTTCTGTTGGTATTGATGATTTGACTCAAACCGCAACTGCAGATGCAGAAGGTAGTTGGAGTACGCTAATTTCATCGTTAACTAACGGGGAACATCAATTTGATATATCTTCAAATACGGAAACTTTAGATTTTGTGCTAACTATTGGTTCAGCTGCAACGACAAGTGGAGAAACTGAAACTGTTGCTACTAGTAGTACTACTTTGCCTACTGCTGGTTCTATTACTACTAATATTTTATTTTTAGCTTTTGCTATATTGAGTGTCGGTTTAGGTTTGACGATAAAAGCAAAATAGTTTTAATTTTCTTATGTCTGAAATCAATTATGATGAAATTTTCAACCAAGAGCTTGATGAGTTAAGAGCTAAAATTGAACAAATCCAATTACCTGAAGAATTGTCATTAAAACTAAAAAAAGAATTAATTTCTTTGGAACGTAGTATTAAATTGGGTAATTACGATGAGAAATATGATAAAGTTTCTCGTTATTTAGATTGGGTCACTAAAATTCCCTTTGCTAAAAAAAGCGAAGATACTTTAGATATTCAAGCAGCTAAAGAGATTTTTGACAAAAATCATTATGGACTTAAGGAGGTCAAAGATCGTTTTTTAGAATATTTAGCTATTTTAAATTTACAAAAACAAAATTTTACTGATCAAGAATTTTCTGCACCGATATTACTTCTAATTGGCTTGGTGGGTACCGGTAAAACAACTTTTGCTTACTCTTTGGCTGAGGCTTTAAATCGTCAATTGTTACGTATTCCAGTTGGCGGTATGGCTTCTGCAAAAGAATTGCGTGGTGAATCCCGTTTAATTTTGGAGGCTCAACCCGGAGCCATTATTCAAGGATTGTGTCAGGTGCAAACCATGAATCCAGTGATTTTACTCGATGAAATTGATCGTTCAGCAGAAGAAGCCAACAATGATATTATGGGTGTCTTAGTTGAATTATTAGATCCAGCCCAAAATCATGCTTTTGTAGATAACTATATCAATTACCCAGTTGATTTAAGTCAAGCGATTTTTATTGCGACTTGCAATAATACTCGACGCATTTCGGCTGCTGTACTTGATCGTATGGAAAGAATTGATATGCCATCTTATAGTGATGAAGAGAAGATTGTGATTGCTAAAAAATATATTTTACCTGAGATTCTTAAAGAATCTGGTTTAAAAGACAAACAATTTAAAATTGACGAAACTGTTTGGCCAAAATTAGTAAGACCTTTGGGTTTTGATGCGGGAGTGCGAACGCTCCAACGAACGTTAAAAGGTGCAGTACGTAAGGCAGCTAGAATTATTGTAGAACGCGGTTTTGAAGAAGTAGTAATTAAGCCAGACAATCTTAAGATTTTTCTGCCCAGTTATTAGTCTGTGTTAAAATTACTATATGTCAAAGATTGATTTATCGGTGAAAGAAATGTTGCTTAAGATTGATGATTTACTTGCTCTTCAATCTTTGTTGGAAGATAGCGTTTCGCAACTACCTTTAGCAAAAAAATCTCAAGATATTGTGCATGGTGAAGGCAGTCAAAAGGCTGAGATTATGTTAATTGGTGAAGCGCCAGGCTATTATGAATCAGTGCAAAGACGACCATTTGTTGGTCGTTCAGGTCAATTATTACGCCAAACCCTTAAAGAAATTAATTGTCCAATAGAAAATGTTTTTATCAGTAATATTGTTAAAGTACGACCGCCCAATAATCGAGATCCATCAATTCAAGAAATCTTAGCTTTCAAACCATTTTTAGATAAAGAAATTGAATTGATTAGACCCAAACTGATTGTTACGCTTGGACGTTTTAGTATGGCAAAATTTTTGGAAGGGGTAAAAATTTCACAGATTCATGGTCGTTTACATAGTTTGAGATGGCAAAATCAAAATTTATTTGTTTTACCCATGTATCATCCAGCTGCCAGTCTACGTTCCAGTCAAGTTAAAAAGTCTTTTATTGAAGATTTCAAAAAAATTAACAAAATTATGGATTGGATAGCAACTCAAGAAGAAACCCTTATTTTTAAAAATCAATTAAGAGAGGAATTATTTTGATATGTCAAAACTCAAGTTTTTAGCCCTAGGAGGTATGGGGCGAGTGACTCAAAATCTTTATTTATATCAGTATGAACAAGAAATATTATTAATAGATTGTGGGATTGGTTTCCCAGATATTTATATGCCTGGAGTAGATGCTCTGATTCCAGACATTACTTACCTATTAGATCAAGTTGAATCAGGGGCCAAAATTGTCGGCATGATTTTAAGTCATGGTCACGACGATCATATTGGTGCCTTACCTTACTTGTTACCAAATTTACCAGATTTTCCGATTTATGCATCACCATTAACTGCTCAATTTGCTCACGATCGTTTATTGGACAAAAAAGTGGATAAAAAGATTCAAGTACTAAGTGATCGACAAAATTTCAATCTAGGTAATTATTTTAAATTTCAATTTATTGCCGTTACTCATTCGGTGCCAGACACTAAACACATTTTATTAGAGACTCCAGTAGGCAAAATTTATCACGGTAGTGATTTTAAACTAGATAAGCAACCTGTAGATGGTCATCTGACCGATATGGATTTTATTGAGCAAATTGGTCGAGAAGACAATTTATTAATAGCTTGTTTGGACTGTTTGCGAGTAGAAAGAGATGTTTGGACTCCTTCTGAATCAACAGTTGGCCCAGCCTTGTTTAGGGAAATGAAGAATGTTGAGGGTAAAATTTTGGTAACTTTGATGAGTTCACATCTACACCGAATTCAACAAACGATTAATGCTTGTCAGGAATTAGGCAGAAAAGTAGTGTTTGTTGGGCGGAGTGTTGAACAAAATGTTAAAACAGCTACTCAATCTAATAGTTTACACATTCCCAAGGGTTTGTTAATAGATAAGAAAAAAATTAAGCAAATTCCAGACGATAAACTGTGTATTATTATTGCTGGTAGTCAGGGACAAGAGGGCTCATCTTTGGTGAGAGCTGTTTATGGAGATCATCAAATAATGCAAATTAGTAATCGTGATAAAGTTATTTTCTCAGCTGATGTGATTCCTGGGAATGAAATTCCTTATTATTCAGCTATAGATCAATTGGCAGCTGATGAGGTAGACGTTGTTTATCCAGATATTCGTCCAGATATTCATCGATCGGGGCATGCTAGTCGAGTTGAACAGGAATTAATGTTAAAACTGCTTCAACCCAAGTTTGTGATGCCAATTGGTGGTGCAGATCGACATCGATCTTTATTTAAAAAAACCGTAGCTAAACCTTTATCTTATCAAAACTGGCAGATCTTGCTGCCAAAAAGTGGTGAAGTTTTAACAATCGATCAACAAAGAGTATCAGTAATACAGCAAATATCTTTGGTTGCTAAAACCGTAGACGGTTTGGGTATAGGAGATGTTGGCCCGATTGTGTTATCTGATCGTCTAAATTTATCTAAAGCTGGCATCATTGTCTTACTTTTACCACGTTTTAAGAAAAAATTTAATTTTAATAAAATGCAAGTTATTTCTCGAGGTTTTGTCTTTATGAAAAAGGCTGATGAAGTGGTAAATTATATTAAAAAGGAGACTGTTGCTATTGTCCACGACCTAGGTAGAAGCGTGAAAGATGAAGAATTAAAACGTCGTTTGGAGAAGCGTTTAGCTCGTCGTTTGTTTAAAGTTATTCGTCGTGAGCCAATAATTCTACCGGTAATTTGGGATTTTTAGAGATTAAAAAATATTGTTTTTTTAGTCTTACTTCTTGCAGTTTTAAGACTTTTGCTTTTAAATAGAGTTAGTTAATCTGATCAAAATATGGCAAAAAGAAAGTCCCGTCGCAAAAAACGTAAAGCAATTCGTTTAAAAATGCGGGCTGATACTAGTTATTCAATCATAGCGATCTTACTGATTATGTTTGGTGGCTTAGTTTTAGTGTCTTTTACTGGACAAGGACAATGGTTAATAGCACTCAATAATTTTTTAATTGGTAAGCTTGGTTTATCGATGTTATTTATGCCATTTGTTTTCATTGCTTCTGGTTTAGTCATGATTCGGAGTAAGCACGCTTGGTCTAAACCCACTATCCTACTAGGAGTGATATTGATGATGATTGGTGCCATGGGCGTCTCTCGAAGTGGTGAAATTGGGATTAATATTTTTAATAATTTAGCGAAATTAATTAGCATTGTAGGGAGTTATATAGTATTTAGTGCGCTGACCATGATTGGTTTTTTGATTCTGTCACAAAGTTCCCTAACTGACCTAGTTAATGCTGTGAGTAAATTTATCACTAAAAAACGCCAAAAGAAATTAGCCAAAAAAGATAGGAAAATTCTTGACAAAGATGTAACTGACCAAGAAATTAAAAAATCTCGGCATTTCTTTATTCCAAATTTAGCTTTTGGCAAAAAAAGTTTAAAAAAAGGCAGTGATTTTAATGAAGAAATTGAATCTGATCAAACCAGTAGTACAGCGGTGTTAACTGAGAAAAAAGTGACAAGCAATCAACCACCTTCAATTAGTCTAGATGGAGAGGAGGCGTTAAATGCTTCTTCAACTCCAATGATTTGGGATTATCCTCCGCTATCTTTACTGACAGTTGAAAAAGGAGCTAAAGCTGATCGAGGTGATGTCAAATCTAATGCACAAATTATTGAAAATACCCTTGATTCTTTTGGAATCAATGCCAAAGTAGTAGAGTACAATCCTGGTCCAGCCGTTACTCAGTACTGTTTGGAAATTAGTCAGGGTACGCGTTTATCTAAAATTACTGCACTGTCAACTGATTTAGCGCTAGCTTTAGCGGCACCAACTGGTCAAGTTAGAATTGAAGCACCAATTCCTGGTCGCAATTTGGTAGGAGTAGAAGTTCCTAATCACAGTGCAGAAATTGTGCCACTGAAAACCATGTTGTCTTCGCCGGTGTTAAAGAAACATCCTTCCAAATTAGCAGTGAGTTTGGGCGTTGATGTGGCTGGTAAACCAATTGTGGCAGATATTACAGAAATGCCTCATCTTTTAATTGCTGGCGCCACTGGTTCAGGTAAATCAGTTTGTGTCAATGCATTTTTATGTTCAATTTTATTTAGGGCTACTCCTGAGGAAGTCAAACTAATTTTAGTTGATCCAAAACGAGTTGAACTCGGAAAATATCACGATATTCCTCACTTGTTAACGCCAGTGATCCACGAACCAAATAAGGTCATTTCTGCTTTAAAATGGGCAGTCGAATTAATGGAAAAACGTTATAAACTTTTGAATGAAGTCGGAGTGCGTTCAATTCGTGATTACAATGAATTAGCTGGTTTAGCAACCATGCCTAACATTATGATTGTCATTGACGAAATGGCTGATATTATGTTGTTTGCTCCCAAAGAAGTAGAAGACAACGTAACTCGTATTGCGCAAATGGCTCGCGCTGTGGGTATTCATCTCGTTTTGGCTACTCAGAGACCATCAGTAGACGTGATTACCGGTTTAATTAAGGCTAATATGCCAACCAGAATTGCTTTCAATGTGTCTAGTGTAACTGATAGCCGAGTGATATTAGATACCCCGGGAGCAGAAAAACTGCTAGGTAAAGGAGATATGCTTTATCTATCACCAGATAGAGCCAAACCAGCTCGTATTCAAGGTACTTATGTTGCTTCCAAAGAAATAGATCAATTGATGGATTTCTTGAGATCACAAGGTAAGAAGCCAAACTATGAGGAAGATATTATTAGTAAATATCAAGTGAGTAAGGTGGGTGGTTCAGTGAGCGTCAGTGTTGAGGGAGAAGCCGATCGAGATGAATTGTTTGATGAGGCTGTACGACTTTTTTCCACCAGTGACAGTGCCTCATCTAGTGCTATTCAAAGGCATTTGTCGGTCGGTTATGCTCGAGCAGCTCGAATTTTAGATCAACTGGAAAAAGCTGGCTTTGTTGGTCCAGCTCAGGGTAGTAAAGCTAGAGATGTTTATACTGCAAAATTTCAAGAATATTTGGCAGGTAAAGAGCCTTTTTAATTTTTTCTACACAGAATAGGAAAATGTTAACTCGAATATTTTAATTAAATGGTGGAGATGGCGGGTTTTGCTCCCGCGTCCGTTAATCTGACTTTAATGATGTCTACAGATTTAGTTTATTTTCGATTTGAAACAAAAAGTTAATAAACAAACTTTTTTTGTTTCATCCAGATCAAATTCTTGGAAATAAAGCGATCTGTTTCTTTATTTTTGCCAATCGACTAGGTTGTCACCTAGCGTGAATCGCCGATAAGAACTCATCACTAGATGCCTGCATTTGCAATTAAGCAAAAGCTGGAGCAGCTACATAACCGAAGTCAAAAAGACTGGCGATTTTATTAGCTACTGTTTTTAAACTGTTTTTGACAGTTATTTTTTAGTGTTGTTTAACATCTTTTCACCAAAGATGATCTGCGATGATTAAAGTTGACTGACGTCAATGCAATACATCCCCTGTTAATGAACAAAGACATTATAACATTTTTCTCGAGAAATTCAAGTTTTTTTTTGATTTTTACAACTTAGAAGCTAGTGCCACCACTGTTACAGAATCAGCTCCATTGTTTTTTAAAATTTGACTAATGCTATTAGTGGTGGCTCCAGTAGTTAGCACATCATCAACGAGTAAAATTTTTTGATTAAGTAAAGCTCGCTGATTAACAGAAGAAATATCAAAACTATGATTTAATCTTTTTAATCTAGTTTTTTTGTCAGTAATCTGTGCTTGAGATTTGGTATTTTTTGTTTTGAGTAATAAATCCAAACAAGGTTTTTGAGTCCAGAGGGACAATTCTTGAGCAATTAATTGACTTTGATTATAGCCTCTTTTTTTATTTTTTTGCGGATGAATAGGTACATATGTAATTATATCAATTATTTGATAATTAAGATTGACATGAAAATAAAGCATCTGAGCTAAAAATTTGGCAGCTCGACCATGATGATGATACTTGAGGGCTTTGATTAAAGAACTGAGGGGTGGTTTGAAACGAGCCATAATTCTTATTTGATCGAAGTAACTTTGCTCGAAATTTTTAGTAAAGAGTGGCAAAAAATCTTCTTGCCAAAAAAATTCTATGAGCTGATAGCAAGAATCGCAGAGCATGGGTCCCAATTTTTGACAATGTTGACAAAAATCTGGAAATATAAAAGCTTGGCTAAATTGAAAAAAAGCTAATTTTTTCATCAATTAATATTTTAATTTCTGCAACTGACAGATAAATGACTTGCTTTTTTAAAAGTCTTGGCTTTGTTTTATAATATACACTTAAGTAATGGACAATTAGCTCAGTTGGTTAGAGCGCACGATTCACATTCGTGAGGTCACTGGTTCGAGTCCAGTATTGTCCACCAAGTAAAAAAAGGAGTTTTATGAGTTTACAAGAACAACTAATAAATGATATGAAAACAGCGATGAAGGCGAAAGACAGTCAACGTCTAAGCGTAATTCGCTTGATTCGCAGTGAAATCAAAAATTTTGAAATAGATCATGGATTAGCTGATGATGCCACAGTCGAAAAATTGATTAAAAAAATGCTTAATCAGCAGTTGGATGCTCTCAAAGATTTTACTAGGGCAGCACGAGCAGATTTAATTAGTGAGACTGAAACTCAAATTCAAATCCTAAAATCCTATTTGCCGGAACAACTAACTGATCAAGATTTGGAAAAATTTGTCCAAGAATTTGTTGATCAGAGTGAAATAAAAGATTTTGGTCCTCTCATGGGGAAAATTACTAAAGAGTTGGCTGCTAAGGCTGATGGCAATCGTGTTGCTACTGCGCTTAAAAAAATTTTAAATAATTAAACTTTACAACTTGCTTTAAGTGGCAATTCTTCTTAGAATTGCTTTAATGAATCAAACGGTTAAAACGCAGACGGTGGGAGCTTTGTTGATTAAGCATAGGATCAAGGCTGGTTTGGAATTGACTGATGTTGCCAAGCAAACTTTTATTAAACTTGAGTATTTGGAAGCTATCGAAAACAATAACTTTGCTAATTTACCTAACGCTAGTTATGCCAAAGCTTATATTAGTAACTATGCAAAATTATTAAAAGTTAATCCTCGACCTCTTTTGGCGATTTTACGGCGTGATTATCAGGAAAGTGCTAAGGGCAGGTTGTTACCTCGAGAGTTTTTAAAAGATTCATTTAAAAAATCAAATTTTTTTTCACCAATTCGTCTCACTTTATCTTTTATTATTGTGATTTTTATCAGCTTTTTAATTTATACGGCCTGGCAATGGTATGCGCTTAGTCAACCACCGCGTTTAGAAGTGTTTCAGCCAGAAAACAACCAAACTACAGCTTCTCGAGTGATAGTTGAAGGACAGACGGTGATGGATGCAATTGTCGTTGTTAATGCTCAACCAGTAGCTTTACAGGCCGGTGGTTTTTTTAACACGGAACTTTATTTTGATATTGAGGGGCCGACAACTATTACTGTCAAAGCCACTGATAAACGGGGAAAAACCAATACGGTGCAAAGAAGTATTCAAGTTGAATTTTAATTTGTGGTCTAATCTAGCTGGTAAATTGTTTTTGCTTGTCGTAAAATGATTTTATTAGTAGGAAAGTTAATTATGTCAGATATTTTACCTTTGGTGCTCACTATTTCTGTTGCCAGCTTAACTGTGGTCTTGGTCATTTTGGCTATTAAATTAATTATAGCTTTGGGACAGGTTCAGCAATCTTTAAAAAAATTCAATTTAGCTATTGATAAAGCCAATCAAGTAATTGATATTACCCAAGAAAAAATTGAAGGAATTCTTAATCCTTTCCATAGTTTAAGTGCTTTTATTAGTAATTTTACTGCTGGATTGAAAATTACTGAAGGTTTCATGAACTGGCTGAATCGTGATCGAGATAAGGAAGTTGAAGCCTTAGATCCAGATCTCGCCAGACAAAAGAAAAAATAAGTTATGGCCGAAAACAAACAACAAGGTGGACAGTTTTTGTCTGGGCTAGCCATTGGCTTTTCTCTAGGGGCGCTTATTAGTTATTTTTCTAGTGAAGCAGGGCAAAAAACATGGAAAAAATTGGCTAAAAATTGGGAAAAAGCCAGTTTAGATTTATATAAAAAAGGTTTAATTGAGAGTCCTCATTTATCTTTAGAAGAATTTAAAAATAACTATGTTATACAATTAAAAAATTCTTTATTTGAGCTCAAGGATAATTTGAGTCTAAGCTTGATGAAATTTGAACAAGCAAAAAATAGAGAAAAAGCTCGTAAACGTTCACGGAGAAAACAAAAGAAGAATCAATTCAAAGGTATTTA
>CAYSMC010000005.1:0-26727 GCA_964432115.1 uncultured Pseudomonadales bacterium
AAAAGAACAATTTTTTCTTTTTAGTAAATTGCTTGGAATAAAAAAAGGACGTGGTCGACCAAAGTTAAGTTTTGGTGAGCGATTTCAACGTTCTTGGCAAGCTTGGCAAGATCAATTTTTAAAGTTTAAGAAGAGGCTAAAAAAAAATAAAAAATTGATTTGGCAAAAGATTTTAAAATTTTTAGGTTTCAAAAAGGTTGGTCGGCCAAAAAAATCTAAAACTATTTTTGCTTTTTTCAAGTCTTTGAAATTTAACAATTTAAAAGAGGTTTTTTTTCAGCAAAAAGAAATTGCTTATTTCCAAATTAAACTCAAGAAAATCAAGCGTTGGCGTATTAGTTTTTCTCTATTTAGCTCTTTAATTTTTTCCCTACTTTTTTTATTATTTAGCTATGGAGTTTATGATTTTGTATTTAAAGATTTGCCTTCCGCCAGCGATTTAAGTACTCAGCAACAAAATTTGACGACCAAGATTTTGGATCGCAATGGTCAAGTTCTTTATCGAATTTATGAAGACGAAAATCGAACTTTAGTTCCACTAGAATCTGTTTCTGAACATTTAATCAATGCTACTATTGCTATTGAAGATAAAAATTTTTATCAGCATATGGGGTTTTCTCCCTTAGGTATTCTGCGGGCATTATTTACTAACGTGACGAGCGAAAAAGTTCAAGGTGGATCAACTATTACTCAACAGTTAGTCAAAAGTCGCCTACTCAGTAATGAACGCACTGTACAAAGAAAATTAAGAGAAATATTGTTAGCTTTGGTTGTTGAAGGAGCTTATGAAAAAGACGAGATTTTAGAAATGTATTTGAATACTGTGCCGTATGGAGGTTCAACTTATGGAATTGAGGAAGCAGCTTGGCGATACTTTAGTAAAAAAGCGAAAGACTTAAATTTAGCAGAAAGTGCTTTATTAGCTGGTTTACCTCAAGCCCCAAGTCTCTATTCTCCTTTTGGTTCTAATCCAGAGGTTGCTCAAGCTAGACAAGCAGATGTATTGAGAAGAATGGTCGAGGATGGCTATATTACTCAAGAACAAGCTGATGAGGCTAGAATGACAAAACTGCAATTTAGCGAAGATGTAATTGATATTAAAGCACCACATTTTGTGATGTATGTTAAACAGCTGTTAGCTAAAATGTATGGTGAAGATTTAGTAGCCAAAGGTGGTTTAGAAGTGAGAACCACTTTAGATCTCAATTTGCAAAATGAAGTGCAAGACATTGTCAGTGGCGAAGTGAGTCGTTTGACAAATTTACATATTACTAATGGAGCAGCTTTAGTCACTAACCCTAAAACCGGAGAAATTTTGGCGATGGTTGGTGGAGCTAATTATTTTGATTTTGCTCATGATGGTCAAGTCAACGTGGTGATTAGACCACGTCAGCCAGGTTCATCAATCAAACCATTAACCTATGCTTTGGCTTTTGAACAAGGTAAAAAGCCCAGTGATTTAATCGAAGATAGTAGCGTTACTTACCAGATTGTTGGTAGTCGTCCTTATACACCTCGTAATTACGATAATCGTTTTCGTGGAAAAGTAACGCTTAGAGAGGCTCTAGCTTCCTCATACAATGTGCCAGCGGTGAAGTTATTGGCAGAACTTGGCGTGCAAAATTTAATTGATAAGGGCCAAGAATTAGGTATTAGTACTTGGACCGATCCCAGTCGTTTTGGTTTGTCATTAACTTTAGGTGCAGGAGAAGTGTTGATGCTAGATATGGCGGAATTGTATAGTACTTTTGCTAATCTGGGTTATCCGGTAGAAGCAAATGCTTTTTTAGAAATCAGGGATGCTCAAGGTCAACTGTTATATTTTAATAACTGTGCTTTAAATAACGGTAATTGTTACACTTCATTAAAATTAAGTCCTCAAGTAGCCTACACTATTTCTAATATTTTGTCTGATAATCAAGCTCGAGCTCATGCTTTTGGTCAATATTCAGTACTAAATATCCCTAATCAAGAAGTAGCAGTCAAAACTGGGACCACCAATAGTATGAAAGACAACTGGACGATTGGTTATACCACAGATCGTTTAGTGGCTACTTGGGTAGGCAACAACGATAACACGCCAATGAGTTATGTAGCTTCTGGTATTACGGGAGCATCTCCAATTTGGAACAAAATTTTTCTATTATTATTAGATGATGCTAATTCTCATCATTTTGCTGTGCCAAGTAGTTTATTAAAAGTTAAAATTTGTGCTGCAACGGGCACTTTACCCTGTAATGCTTGTCCTAAGGTGGTTGAAGAAATATTTGTGGCTGGTACCGAGCCAACCAGTGCTTGTGACGATCAATACTTTATTGATTTAGCTAAACAACAAGAACTTAATGCTTTGGAAGCAAGTTATTATCAGGGTGGACAAATTTTTTAAGTTTAATAGAAAGTGTAGAGTAAATAACCAATTAGCAGAGTTAGCACTAGTAATAGAGGAGCTAACCATTGTTGACTTAATTCTTCTTGCTCGTTTTTTTCTTTTTGATGACGTCGACGTTTAGCCAGATAATCTTTTTCTATTTTCTTACTATCTTTATTTAGATCAAAGGCTAGTTGTTTGGCAGTTTTATTTTGTTTCATCAGTAACTGGTTTTTTTTCAATCATGTCTTCTACTTTATCGGCAATTAAGTTAACTACTTCCTCAATACTTAATTGGCTAGAATCCAAAATCCAAGAATCAGTAGTTGGGTGGAGTGGATCAATTTGCCGATTGGTATCTCTTGCGTCTCTTTCTCTAACTTCTGCAATGACTTCTTCTAAACTTTTATCAACACCTTTAGTTAAATATTGTAAGTGTCGACGACGAGCTCTAATTTTTAAATCGGCAGTTAAAAATATTTTTAAATCAGCTTCGGGTAAAACTTTAAAAGTAATATCTCGTCCTTCCATTACTACATTTTGTGTTTTAGCGATCTTTTTTTGTTTTTCTACTAAAATTTTTCTCACTTTAGCTAAGGTGGCTACTTTTGAAGCGCCATCGCTACATTTAGCAGTACGAATTGTCCATGATACATCTTTGCCATTTAAAATTAGAGTAGTTAAACGACCATCAGTTTCCTTATCTCCTTCGGGATTACGCATTTCTAATTCACTGTTGGCTACTAGTGTTACGATTTTTTCTTCTTGATCAAAATCAAGATTGTTTTGGATGGCCAATAAGGCAGCTGCTCGATACATAGCTCCGGTGTCAACATATAAAAAGTTTAATTTTTCAGCGAGCAATCTAGAAACAGTACCTTTACCGGCGGCTACGGGTCCGTCAATTGCAATTTGAAAAAAATCAAAAGATTTACTCATAAAAAGCTTTCATTAACAACTTGCATTAAGCATTATTTTTTACGGGCGGGTTTCTTTTTTTTACTTTTTGCTTTTTTATGTGTGGGTTTTACAATCCATTCTTCTCGATCAGAAGTAATGAGTCCTCCCAAACCAACTAGCACCAAAATTAGGGGCCAGAGATTCCAGAAGGCAACTGGTAAAAGACCCATATTTGAGGCCATAAAAATTAGACCCATCACTACCAAAGTAGCTGGCCAGAAAACTCTTTTAGGCATAATTAATTCCTTTTTATAATTGCTAGCTTCTATTAAAAAACAAATTCAATCGACAAGCAAGGGTAAGTTTTATATTTTGAACTGGCTGCGCTTTAATTTTTTGTTAAGTTCTCTGTTTAAATCTCTCTTTTTAATGATTTCTCTTTTCTCAAAACTCTTTTTTCCTTTAGCCAATGCTAGCTCTAGTTTGATTTGATTATGTTCTAATAAAAAAGCCAAAGGAATAATGCTGTAAGATTTTTGTTCGCTAGCTGTAATTAATTCTGCAATTTCTTTTCTTTTAAGTAATAATTTGCGAGTTCTTTTTGGATCATAATCTTGATTTGATCCAGCAAAACGATAAGCGTTAATTTGAGCATTAATTAAAAATAATTCCGCTTTTTTTTGATCTTTGTTCAAAGTTTTAATGTAACTACCAGCTAAACTAGCATGTTTTAATCGCAAACTTTTTACTTCAGCTCCATTCAAAACAATGCCAGCTATATATTTCTTATTTAGTTGGTAGTCAAAATAAGCCTTTTTGTTTTTTATTAACAACATGTGCTTATTGTAACAGTTTTAGAGTTGGATTTGATAAATAACCGAGCCACTCAACGCAAAGCAGCTTTGGCCATCATCAGACAAAGCTATATCACTCACGCCGGCTAATTCGTTGCTTCTGATTTCACTAATTAACTGACCTTCCTTAGTGCTGACAATGAGTCGATTATTGCTTTTATCTAGAAAAACAATTTGATCTGAATTTTCCTGACTAGCGATCAACAGTGAATTTGCTGGTGGCTGCTCAAGCCCTATTAAAGAAAATTCTTCTTGATATCCTCTGCTAAATTTCATTATTTTGCCATCTTTAAAACTTAACCACAAATTACCATCAATACTCATGTCGCTAATATTATTAAAATTGATTTCTTGTTTATCAACTAGCCAGCCGATAGCCTCACTAAGTTCTTCATTAAGCAAAGTATAGCGATAAATATTTCTTTTTTCAGGATTTAGCAAATAAAGATATTGTTGATAACTTTCCAAAAATTGAGCATCTCGATCCGAATCTCCTTCTGTTTTAAGTTCTAGACTAGTTTGATTTTGCCAATCTAAATACTTGATACCTTGATCTTTGATAAAAATTTTCAATTTTTCTGGGTTGCTATGATCAATACTAAAATCAGTAAAATTTATTGACCAATGTTCAAAATGATCATTTTCTTGAATTAATAACAGCTCACTATGTTGATTATTGGCTACTAAAATACCTTGAGGACTATCAATTATTTTATTACCTAAAAAATCTGGATAATAATCGTGCCAATTGCTATAAACTAGTAATCGGCCAAGATTATTTTCACTAGCTAGTGTTGTTGCCTGTGATTCTAGTTGATCAATTATTTCTTCAATCCTTTTTTTAGCGAGTAAGGAATTATTCTCTGTCAATAATTGTTGAAGATTTTCTTGACTTTCCTTAATTTTTTCTCTAGCTAAAACTGGCTGACTAGTACTCAGTTTTGTCAATTCTGCATTACTTAAAACTAAAGCATCAATTTCTTTATTGACTTTTTCTAGACTTTTTTGTTCTTGGTAGTGCCAAGTTAAAATAGCACTCGTTACTAGCACACTAGCTCCGATGATATACAACAATATTTTTAGGTAGCGTTTTTTTTGTTCTCGTTGCAGATTTTTAATTTTTTTAAGTAAATTGATCAATTTTTTTGGAATTTTTTTAATTTTGATGAAATATTTTTTAAATTTTATTAATTTTGTCGCTAAAGTGACCTTTTTTTTAGTTTGATAATGCCAGAGCAACAAAGCAGTATTAAAATCATTTTTTAAATAATCATGAAGTTTTTGATCGAGAATTAACTCTAGGGAATGACTGCGGCTTTTTTCTAAAACAACTTGTCCTAGTTGATAATTACCAGCGATTAATAAAAGTTGATCACCATCAAAATATTGACCAATAAGCATATTAATTTCACTGCGACTTGTCAATAATTCTTTAATTTGTTGATGGCGTTTTAGTAAAATGCTCCCTCCTTGACAAGCCAAAATAATTTTTTGATCAAGTTTTAAACTAAGAGCAAAATTTAATTGCAATTTATTTAATCGACACTCTTTATTTAAATCCAAGAGGGCTATATGTAATTTTTCTGCTTTGTTAAATTGCCAGCTACTGATTTTAACTTGTAAATCTTTTCCAAAAAAATGAGCATTAGGACCTTGTAAACTAAAAGCCATTATCAAATTTTCTTGACGATTATTTAAAAAACCCACAAAATAATGGGCCTGAGATTTGGCAAGTAGAGGAAACAAGATAAGTTCTTGCACTGTTCTTATTTTAGCACGCTTGGCAAAAAGTGCCGATTTTCAGATTGGGTTGGCGATCTAGTAATGGCGCGTGGGAGCTTTGATGCTGTAAAGTAGTCAATCCAGCAGTGAGAGCAATCATAGCCGCATTGTCAGCGCAAAATTTTTTATGATAAGGTAAGTATAGTTTAATTTTTTTCCCTGATAATTGTTGATAAACTTTGAGGGTTTGTCTAATACTAGTGCGCAAAACAATGTTGGCTGCGACACCGCCGCCCAACCAGATTTCATTAATCGCGGTGATTGGTGTTTCAATTTTTCCTTGTTTAATTTTTTTAGTAAATTGAGCTTTAGGGTAAACTTTTTTGTTTAAATTAGGACTAAACAGTATTTTTTCTAACTTATAAGCAATTTGAGCAAATACCTGTTGTTGAACAGTGGCTGCCAGATCATAAACTGCTTGAGCATCTAGTTGTTTTTGTTTTTTGAGTTGATTGATTAATTGATTAGTAGCTGTTTTTAATCCAGAAAAACTCAGATTAAAGTTTTCTACTCCGGTCATGGCTAAAGGTAAAGTCCAGTGATGTGGCCTACCTTTTTTTGCTAATTTTTCCAAAATTGGTCCAGCTGGATAACCTAGATCTAACATTCGGCCCACTTTATCTAAACATTCTCCAGCGCTGTCATCAACGGTCCAACCCAGACGCTCGTAATCACCGATTTGTTTAATGAAGATAAATTCACTATGACCTCCAGAAATGACCATCGCCAAAATTGGAAAATTAATTTGTCTATTGATTTTGCTTGTTTGGGGGGCAAGTAGGGGTGAGAGAGCATGAGCTTCAATATGATTGACAGCAATAAGGGGTAATTGCCATTGCTTAGCTAATTTTTGAGCGTGCTTGATCCCTACTTCCAAAGCTGGTGCCAACCCCGGCCCGACGGTAACAGCCAGAGCGTCTATTTGATTTTTAATTTTTAATTTAGTTGTTATACCAGCTCTTTGTAAAACTAATTGTACGCAAGCTTCAATATTTTCTTGATGAGCTTGTTTAGCCATTGTAGGAAAAACTCCTCCATATACTTGATGAATGGCTGTCTGCGAAGCAACGACATTGGCTAAAACGCGATTGCCTTGCAGTATCGCCACACTAGTATCATCACAGCTGGTATCGATAGCTAAAATGGTTTTTTTATTTGTTAGCATTGAGTTTAAGTTTTTTCCCATAATCTAATTTTTCGCCAATTATCTTGACCACTTAACTCCAAAATAATAGCTTGTTGTTTCAAATCTTTTGGCAAAAAATTAACAATTTTGTCCCACCATTCAATCAAAACAACATTATTTTTTTTTAACAATTTAGTTATTTGGAGCTGAGCGAATTCTCGTTCTTGATCAATTTTCCAAGCATCGAGATGATAAAAAAGACCCCGACTTTTTTCTCTACAATAGACATATTCATTAAGATAGCTATAAGTGGGTGAAGTAATTTCTTCTTTAATCTTTAAAAATTTAGCTACGCCTTTGGCAAAAGTGGTTTTACCCATGCCCAATTCGCCACTTAAACCGAATATTAAACCCTTCTGATTAAGAGTTTGCCAATTCTTGAGCAACAAACGCATCGCCAATTCTTGAGTTTCTTTTTCACTTTGAGAATTAAATTCGATAAATTTTCCACTCTGAGTTAATTGACCACGCATGGTCAATGGTGTTGAAAGAGTGGTATCAATTACTATCGATGGTTCATTTTTTGCTAATTGACCAACATCGATGACTAAATCAATTAATTGTTGTTGTTTGTAACTGAGATTATCTAAAATATCACTGATTTGGTAAGGGCGTTTTTTGTTGGAAGCATTGGCGCTGGTAGCAGTGATGCCATGACCCAATTGCTCAACAAGCTGCAGGATTAGAGGATAATCTGGAATGCGAATGCCCAAGGTGCCAAATTCACTGGCTACCCGTTGATCAATGTGGTTAGTTGCTGTTAATTGAGAAATGACAGTGTATGGTCCAGGTAGAAAACGTTGATAGAAGTTCTGAGCTTGTTGGTTAATTATGACGTATCGTTTAGCCATTGTTTGTGTACTAACAGCTACAGACAAAGGTTTACCCTCGCGACGACTTTTATAATCAAGTAATTTGCTGACGGCTTGTTGATTGTGAGGATCAACACCAATACCATAAGTAGTTTCAGTGGGATAAATGACTAATCCACCGTTGTTAATAACCGCAATTGCTTGTTGGATAACTTGATTAATTGCTGTGGCGCTGGCTTGTTTTGGATTCAGCTTTAAAATTTTCATTGTCTCTTGTATGATAGTGCTTCTTAAGGTGCTTATTATACCTTTAAATATGGCAAAAAACGATTATTTACGAGACTTATTAAATGAAATTAAATTGCGTTATCAGTTGGGTGAAGACGCATTTGATCAAACTTTTCAACCCTTGTCTATTACTCATCAATTGGCAGACAATTCAAACAATCAACAATTAAAGTTTACTTTGGAACTTAAAATTTTTGAGTTGAAAAAACTGACAGCTCTACTAGAAAAAATTTCATTAAAATCAGCTAGTGAAAAATCGAAGTGGCTTGCTAATCACCAAGAATTTTTCGAACAAATTACCCAATTAATTGTTAATAATTCCAATTTGTCGCTGACCGCACTCAAAGGTAGTGACAATAATTCTCATTTATCTTTATTATTGGCTGAAGAAATTAAAAAAGCGATAAGCTTGATGAATACAATCTTTTTTGAAGAAAGTGCTATTGATACTTAATTAGCAGTCAAATTCATTACTTGCTAAAAATTAAATTTTGTGATATTTTTTAGGAGCTTTGTTGATTGCTTATTCAACAAATTCAAATAATAAAGTAAAAATTAAAAGCTATAAATAGAAAGATTTTTTATGTCAAATTTAGACGTCAAAAAACTCAAACCCACTGTTGGTTACGTGTTAGTAAAACCCGCTGAAAAAGAAAAACAAACAGCTTCGGGCATTATTTTAGCTGTTGATGATAGTGAAAAACCTCAATATGGCGAGGTTTTAGCTGTTGGCGATTCAATTTGGGAAAGTGGAGTTAAAGAGATCAAAGCTCCCGCCAAAGTTGGTGATAAGGTGGTTTACAAAAAATGGGGTGGTAATGATGTTACCATCGATGAAATTGAGTATCAATTTTTAAAATTTGAAGATATTTTAGCAATTATTAAGTAATAAATTAAATAAATTAAGTTAAAAGGAAAAATATGGCAGCAAAACAACTTCTATTTGGCGACAGTGCCAGACAAAAAATGTTAATTGGTATTAACAAATTAGCTGAAGCGGTGACCACTACTTTGGGTCCCAAGGGTCGCAATGTCGCTTTGGATCGCAGCTGGGGAGCTCCTCAAGTGATTCATGACGGAGTGAGTGTGGCTAAAGAAATTGAACTTGAAGATAAATTTGAAAACATGGGTGCTCAATTAGTCAAAGAAGCAGCTGACAAAACTAATGAGGCAGCTGGAGATGGTACCACTACTTCAACCCTGTTAGCTCAAGCTATTGCTAATAAGGGTATGAAATATGTCACCGCCGGTGCCAATCCTATGATTATGAAACGAGGAATTGATCAAGCAGTGAGTGCTGTGGTCAAGGAAATTCGTCGTTTGTCCAAAGGTGTCACCGAAGCTGATTGGCAAAAAGTGGCCACTATTTCTGCACAAGATGAAATCATTGGGAAAAAAATCTCAGAAGCATTGAAATTAGTTGGTAAAGATGGTGTGGTTGAAGTCGAAGAGGGTAAAACCATGGATATTACCATCGAACACAAAGAAGGTATGGAGTTTGACAAAGGTTTTGCTTCTCCATATTTTGTGACCGATAGTGACAGCATGGAAGCCGTCAGTGATAAACCATATATTTTGGTCACCGATCAAAAAATCAGTAATATCAAAGATATTTTGCCTTTATTAGAGGCTGTTGTTAATTCCAGTCGCGAATTGGTGATTATCGCCGATGATCTAGAGGGTGAAGCCTTAACCACTTTGGTGGTTAATAAATTGCGTGGTACTTTTAAGTGCTTACCAATCAAAGCTCCTGGATTTGGTGATCGTCGTAAAGCCATGTTGCAAGATATTGCCATTTTAACTGGGGCTAATTTGATTAGTGAAGAAACTGGTCGAAAATTGGCAGATGCCACTATTGATGACTTAGGTCAAGCAGATAGTGTGCGCTCTGGTAAAGACAGCACTAGAATTGTGGGCGGTAAGGGTAAACAAACTGATATTGATGCTCGAGTGGCACAAATTGAGCGAGAAATTGCTAATTCTACTTCTGATTTTGACATCGAAAAGTTGGAAGAGCGCCGAGCTAAATTAACTGGTGGTGTAGCGGTTATTCAAGTTGGAGCGGCTACTGAAATTGAGATGAAAAATCTTCAAGAGCGAGTCAAGGATGCTAAAGAAGCCACCAAAGCTGCAATTGAAGAAGGTATTATTGCTGGCGGTGGTGTGACTTTAATGCGAGCTGGTCAAGTTTTAGCTGATATTGAGAACAAAGCTAAAACTGAAGACGAAAAAACTGGTATTAATTTAATTGCTGAAATTTTGGAGGAACCACTGCGTATGCTAGCAACTAACTCTGGAGAAGATGCTGGTTGGGTAGTTGGTAAAGTTAAAGATAAAAACAAAGCCAACTGGGGCTTTAATGCTTTAACTAATGAATTTGAAGATTTGTTAGCGGCTGGAGTGATTGAGCCAGCTAAAGTAGCGATTGCTTCTTTAGTCAATGCCGCTGGCGTCGCGTCGATGATTTTAACTACTGAATGTTTGGTCGCTGATCTTCCTAAAAAAGAAGAACCAGCCATGCCAGCAGGAGGTGGTATGCCAGGTATGATGTAAAAAACATTGTTACCGCTGATAAAAAAAGGAGGCGCTGGCGCCTCCTTTTTTAGTATTTGTTGTGTAGCGAGGGTGAGAGTTGAACTCACGACCTTCGGTTTATGAATCCGATGCTCTAACCAACTGAGCTACCTCGCCGCTACACTTATTTGTTTCTTATTCTGTTAGTCGGGGATATTTTAAGGTTTTTTCCCTTGAAAAACAAGCAGAGCTTAGGATATAATAGCGTTTATTAAAACGCGGGATAGTGTACGGTGCACGTGGGGCTCATAATCCCACAGGCTAGGTTCGACTCCTAGTCCCGCAACAATAAATAAAAAAGGACGACGCAGATCGTCTTTTTTTATTTTAATTAAGCAATGCAAAGGCTAAATTTAAAACACTAGCAAAACTCACCCATAGTAAATAGGGGGTCATCAGATAGGCAGCTATTGGTTTTAATTTTTTAAATTTGAGAATGGTTAACAAAATTAAAATCCATAAAATTATGATTTCTAAAAAAGCAAAATATAGCAGTTGTTGGCCAAAGAAAATAATGCTCCATAAGACGTTAAATAAGAGTTGAGTAAAAAAAGCAAGAATGGCTTCTTTTTTAATTAGCTCCTTTTTCTTTTTGACTGGAGTTTGCCAAACTAGATAGAGTGCAATACCCATCAAAATAAACAGCAATGTCCAAACAGGAGCAAAAAGCCAGTTGGGAGGCGCAAAACTAGGTCGATTAAGCGTGGCATACCAAGTCGGTATAGCTCGAGTGGTAAATAAAGAACCAATAAAGCCGGCCAATTGAGGCAAAACCAAAGCAATTATCAATCTTTTCCAATTAATTTTTTTCATATAGCACTATTTTATTTAGTGCTTTCTCTAGATAGCTGTCCAACCACCATCAACCGCAATGGTTTGACCAGTGACATAACTACTGGCCTTATCTGCTAAGAAAAGTAGGGTGGTATCTAATTCACCTTTTTTACCAGCTCTTTTCATGGGACAACTAATGGCTAAATATTGCTTAAAATCATCCGTGTTAATGAAGTTACCGGTCATTTCTGACTCGAAAAATCCTGGTCCAATAGCGTTAACAGTAATATTGTATTTTGCCCATTCAGCCGCTAGAGCACGAGTTAGATTAACAACTCCGCCCTTGGTAGCATGATAATTAGCCACATTAAAAGCACTGTTGGCTACTAGCCCATACATAGAAGCAATGTTAATCACTCGACCATATTTTTTTTCTTTCATTAAAGCTCCAGCATGTTTAGCCACCAAAAAGACGCCAGTTAAGTTGACATCAACTACCTTTTGCCAATCTTCAAGTGACATTTCTTCAGCTGGAGCCATGGTTGAAGTACCAGCATTGTTAACTAGGATATCTAATTTTTGCCACTCTTTTTTGATTTTAGAAACACCAGCAGCAATGTCATCTTCTTTAGTTACATCCATGACAAGTACTAGAGTTTTTCTGCCAAGAGCTTCGATTTCTTTAGCCACTTCTTGAAGTTTATCTTCTCGGCGGGCAGCAATCGCTACATTTGCGCCAGCTTTGGCCAAGAGTAAAGCGAATTGTTTTCCTAGACCACTTGAAGCTCCAGTTACTAAGGCAGTTTGTCCCTGAAAATTAAAATATTGCATAATTTAAACCTTTCCTTGATTAATTTTAATTCTTCCTGAGTAGTTGCCACCAGGATTGCCAATTTTGCAATCTGTAGTCTATTTTATCTGAATCTACTTCTTCTTTTATTATAGGGTCAAAATCTGTTTTTGCTATTTGAATCACTATTTCACCTTTTTTGTTTTTAATTAACTCATTTCTCATAATTTTTTCTTTATATAGGTCGTTTTGTGTTTGTGCAAAGAATTCCTCTTTGTCTTGTACATCTTTTTCTAGAAGATTGATATTCTCCCGATTTTGTTCTAAATTTTCACTATCCAATAAAGCTTTTTGTTTACTCTCTTGTAGGGAGAAAATTAAGAGAATGGCTAAAAAACTAATTAAAATTATCATTAATGGATTTTCTAAGATTTGTTGATTTTTTTTTGCCATAAATATTTTTATATTGATTGAAAAAAATCCCAATTTGTGTTACTATAAGACTCTCAATAATTATTATTATATTAATTTATTTAATCTGTCCTAGATTAGCAGTATTATGCCCATAAACTTAAATGATGCGCAAGTTAAATTTACGGAACATCTAAAAGCCAGTGGTAAAGCCGAGTCAACAGTGATTGCTTACAGTAAAGACGTGGAGCAGTTGCTTGATTTTGTGTCTAAACGTGGCAAGACCACCATTAATGAAATATTGGCTGAAGATATTGATGAATTTAAAGAATTATTAAATAAACAACGTTACACCAGTAAATCTATTTCACGAAAAATTAATTCGATTAAGTCATTTTTCCGTTTTTTAATTAGTGAAGATTTGACGGAAAAGAATCCAACCACAAATATTAGTCATCCTAAAATTGACCATGTTCCACCTAGAGTTTTATCTCGTCTTGAATATCGAGCGCTAAGAGATGCTTGTCGTGGCGATGCCAGAATGTATGCCATTGTCGAATTATTATTACAGACCGGCATGCGGATTAGTGAATTAGCTGCTTTGACCATTACAGATTTGGACATGGAGCGAGAATTGATTCATATTCAGGCACAGAATTCGCGCGATGCTCGTCGAGTGCCGATGAACAGTGCCGCTAAAAATGCAATTTTAGATTATCTAAAAGTTCGTCCTCGAGCCAAAGAAAAAACTTTATTTTTGACAAAAACTTGTCGTCCCTTTTTAGTGCGCAATATCAGAACGGCGATTGATCGTTTTTTCCGTTTGGCAGGCATTAAAGATGCCAAGGTTAATGATTTACGTCATACTTTTATTGTTGAACAGCTGAAAGCTGGCACTCCATTAGTTTATGTTTCGCAGTTGGTGGGTCACAAGCGCATTACCACTACCGAAAAATATCTAAAATTAATTGAAGCACCTGATATGCAGCCCAATGTTAAAATTGAAGAGCTTTAATTTTTATCTTTTTATCCCATTAATCCTTGGCTTGTGTTAAGATTAGAAGTGCTATGTCAAAAACTAAACAACGAGTTTTATCTGGTATTCGCGCCTCAGGTCGTCTGCATTTAGGCAATTATTTTGGTGCCATTAAAGGAATGTTGGCTCTTCAAGAGGATGCTAATTTTGAACCTTTTTATATGGTGGCTGATGCTCATGCAATTACCACTCCTTATGATGTTGAAGAATTACGTTCCAGTCGATTAAATGTTATTTTAGATTATTTGGCTGTAGGTTTAGATCCTGAAAAAAGTGTCTTGTTCTTTCAATCGGCTGTTACTCAACATTTTGAACTTGCCTTTTATTTATCGACATTAATTTCTGTAGCAAAGATGCAACACATGCCCACTTTTAAAGATAAAGTTAAACAACATCCAGAAAATGTAACGATGGCTTTGTTAAGTTATCCAGTGTTAATGGCAGCTGACATTTTGTTGTATAAGGCAAACCAAGTTCCAGTGGGTCTTGATCAAAAACCCCATGTTGAAGTAGCCAGGGAAATTGCTCGTAAATGTAATAAGCTTTATGGCACTACGTTTCCTTTACCCAACTTTTTTAATGTGACTGGCGAATATATACCCTCATTAACTGGTATAGGCAAGATGAGTAAAAGTGTTGCCGGTAGTTATATTAATTTAAATGATGACTTGCAAACTATTGAGAAAAAAGTGGCAAAAATTCCTACTGATTCTGGAAAAGGTGAAATTAGAGAATTAGAAACAAAGGGTGATCAACGGCATAATCTCATTTATCTTGACGATAATGGTCAGGAATCAACAGGTGTCAAATCTTTGATGATACTCATAGAATTATTTGCAGGTCAGACGAAACGAAAAGAATATGAAGCTGCGTATAAAAAAGGTGGTTTACGCTATGCAGCGATCAAGAAAGATTTAGCTAAAAAAATCTATGCTGAATTGTTACCAATTCAAGAACGTCGACAAAAATTAGTCAAAAAAACTGACTATGTACAAAGTATTATTAAAGCCGGTAATCGAAAAGCTGGAGATATAGCTGAGCAGACAATCGTTGAGTTAAAAGAAAAATTGGGTTTAAGTACTGTGTCTTAATGTTACAATAGTGCTTCTATATAAATCAGTTTAATACAATGTAGTAAGGATTCATGTTTAAGAAAAAAACATCAGACCAACAAGCCAAAACAGATTCAACTCAATTCAATAAGTCAGAGTCTAAAGAAGAATTAGCCAAAGAAAAAGCTGCTAGAGAAAAAACTGCTAGAGAAAAAACTGCTAAAGAATTAGCTGATCGCATGAAGCAAATTCAATTACGCATGCCCATTGTTAAAAGTCGCAAAAAAAAGGTAATTAAAATTAATTTAAATCGCTTAATTTCACGGAGCATTATTTACTTAGTAATTTTGTTTTTATTTTTACCTTCAATTTTGAATCTTTTTGGTTTAAGTCAGGTTAGAGAACAAATTTCTGTCAGTCAAATGGTGAGAGATGTCAGAGAAGATAAAGTTAGTGAAATTGAGGTGCTTGGTCAAGAACTCAGGTTGGTTTATCAAGATGGTAGTCAAAAAGTAACGCAGAAAGAAGAGGGCCAGCAAGCTTTAGAAATTTTGTTTGCGAGTGATATTGATTTAGCTGAATTAGATTTGGCAGTTCGTGATGCCAGTTTTGGACAATTGTTTTGGGAATTAGTGATTAACTTTTTGCCAATTATTTTAATGTTTGTTTTCTTTATGCTAATTTTTAAACAAGCCAGAAGCGGTCAAGACGGAATTTTAGGTATTGGCAAAAGTAAAGCTAAAGTTTTTGTTAAAGGTAAGCAAGACATTAGTTTTAAGGATGTAGGTGGCATGGATGAAGCTAAGCAAGAATTGGAAGAAATTGTTGACTTCTTGAAAAATCCTAAAAAGTATCAAAAGGTGGGAGCCAGAACTCCTAAGGGAGTGCTTTTAATTGGTCCAGCTGGAACTGGCAAAACCTTACTGGCTAGAGCGGTGGCGGGAGAAGCTAATGTGCAATTTTTGTCTATTGCTGGTAGTGAATTTATGGAAATGCTGGTGGGAGTGGGTGCTTCTCGGGTAAGAGATTTATTCGAAACAGCTAAACGTTTGGCTCCATCAATTATTTTTATTGATGAGATTGACGCGATTGGTCGGGCCCGTGGACGCAATAGCTTTAGTTCTCACGATGAAAGAGAACAAACTCTCAATCAAATTTTGGTAGAAATGGATGGTTTCACTAAGAATGACAATGTGATTGTGATGGCAGCTACTAACCGTGGTGACATGTTAGATCCTGCATTGGTTAGACCTGGTCGTTTTGATCGTCGGGTACAAGTGAATTTGCCAGATCTCAAAGAGAGACAATTTATTCTTAAAATTCACGCCCGAAACAAGAGTTTTAATAGTGACGTTTCTTGGGATCGAGTAGCTAAACGCACCGTGGGTTTTTCTGGAGCAGATTTAGAAAATATGCTAAATGAGGCTGCAATTTCAGCAGCTAGAGAAAATAGACAAAAAGTGAACATGGAAGATATTGAAGAAGCGTCGATGAAAGTCAAATATGGGCCTAGTAAAAAGCGCCTTCAAGATGAATTAGAGAAGAAAATGACCGCTTATCACGAGGCTGGCCATGCAGTTTTAACTCATGTTTTGCCCTATACCGATCCAGTGCATCGCATTTCAATTGTGTCGCGAGGTCAAGCTTTAGGTTATACTTTTACACCTCCAGAGAAAGATAAATTACAAATTCTCAAATCAGAATTGTTGGAGAATATGATTGTGATGTTTGGCGGTCGAGCGGCAGAGATTTTAGTTTTTGATGAACAGACGGCTGGGGCAAGCAACGATATTTCGCAAGCTACTAGAATTGCACGAGCGATGGTTGTGCGTTATGGAATGAGTAAATTAGGTCCAATGTTCTTTGGACCGGAATATGCTGATAACGATTATAATCGAGTGTGGGGTGAACCTGAACGACCTTCAGACAAATTTGCTCAGGCAGTTGATGAAGAAATTTTAGCTTTGATTACTGAAGCTGAAAATCAAGCTTTGCAATTGTTAAAAAAGTATCGAAAAGAATTAGATAAGGTGGCTGAAGCACTCTTGGACAAAGAAACTCTTGATTCTGACGAGTTTACTAAAGTCATGGGAATGAAAAAAGCCAGAAGGATAAATAATGCCAAAAAATCCTGAAAAAGGTTTGGATATTTACGGAGTAACTCAAGATCCAGAAATGTTTGCTAGTCAAATTAATCAAGCAGGTTTAATTCGGAGTAAGGAAAATTCAGACTTACATCAACCACGAATTTATGGATTATTCATTCAACAATTACTGCGTTTTTTGCAATCTTTTATTGATAACGATGATTATTCCTAAACTGTTTAATTAATAGCTTTTTGTTACAATAAGCTCATGTCTCGCCACATTTTTCTCTTAGTTGATGCTCATGCTCTAATTTATCGTGCTTATTTTGCCTTGCCTAATTTAACTGATCCACAGGGACATTTAGTCAATGCTGCTTATGGTTTTACCCGGATGTTTTTGACGGCTATCAGTCATTTCGAGCCAGAATACAGTGCGGTTTGTTTTGATCATAAAGGTGAAACTTTAAGAAAAAAACAATACAAAGCCTACAAGGCTCAACGCGCTAAAATGCCCGATGATTTAATTCCTCAAATTGCTTTAGTCAAAGAATTAGTCGATGTTCTCAATGTTCCCCGTTTTGAATTAGAAGGCTATGAGGCAGATGACTTAATTGGTACGATCAATCGAAAAGTTGAGCATTTAGATAACAGTTTATTGACGGTCATTGTGACTGGTGATCAAGACATGTTTCAATTGGTAGATAATGATACTCATATTTGGATGCCGGCGAGAGGTCGACAACAAGGTGATATGGAATATGATCGGGATTTAGTTGAGAAAAAAATTAGTATTAATCCTAGTCAAGTAGTTGATTTTAAAGCTTTGAGCGGAGATGTTTCCGACAATATTCCTGGGATAAAAGGTATTGGTAAAAAAACTGCTACCAAATTAATTAAGCGTTTTACCAGTTTGGAAAAAATTTACGAGTTTTTGCAGGAAAATCCAGAGGGTGATGATCTAGTCAAAGGAGCTTTGTTACAACGATTAAAAACGGGGAAAGAGTTAGCCTTTTTAAGTCAAGATTTGGCTACAATTAGCACTAAGGTAGATATCAATTTTGAACTCGAAGCTTGTCGTGTCACAGCTTATGATAAAACTCGCACTATTCAGTTGCTAAATAAATTAGGATTTAAATCATTAATTAAATTATTACCAACCGATGCTTTTGAGAATTCAGTCCAAGAAGCATTGTTTTAGACTTAAAATAAAGTAGGATATTAAAAATATGGTCAAAATCGCTCTAGTTCATGATTATTTACGAGAATATGGCGGTGCAGAGCGGGTTTTAGAAGAGTTGCACGAGTTATTTCCTGAAGCGCCCATATATACGGCTTTTATTGATAAAAAATCATTGGGAGATAATTGGCAGTGTTTCAGCGATTGGGATATTCGCCAAACTTATTTGAGTAAGATCCCCTTAATTAAAAGAACTTTTTCTCCTCTGCGAGTATTGGCGGCGCGCGCCTTTGCTAAATTAGATTTAAGTGAATTTGACATTGTTTTGTCTTCTTCAAATGCCTATATGGCCAAGGCGGCGCGCGCCAGTAAGCCCAATGCTAAACATTTTTGCTATTGTCATACCCCACCACGAGTTTTATACGGTTACACCGCTAAAAGTCATTGGCGCGATCGAGTTATTACTCGTTTTTTTGGAGAAATCATCAATCATTATATGCGCTTTGTTGACTTTAAAGCTGCTCAACAAGTAGGAGTGTTTATTGCTAATTCGCAGGAAACTCAATTTAGGATTAAAAAATTTTACCATCGTCAATCAGAAATTATTTATCCACCCGTCAGCATGATAGATCTAGCTAAGGATTATCTAGCAGAGCACAAAAGTTTTAAAAAACAAGGTTATTATTTATATGTTAATCGTTTAGCTTATGCCAAACATCCAGAAATAGCAGTTCAAGCAGCTACTGATCTAAATTTGCCTCTTAAACTGGTTGGAGACGGAGATATGTTGGCAAAATTAAAACAAATAGCTGGTCCATCAATCGAATTTTTAGGCACTGTGGCTGACGCCACTTTAGCTGAATTATATAGGGGTGCTAAAGCCTTAATTTATCCAGTAGAAGATGAGGATTTTGGGATGGTGCCGATTGAAGCGATGGCTTGGGGCACTCCGGTTTTAGCTCATTATTCTGGAGGACCCAAAGAAACTATAACAAATGCAAAGACAGGTTTATTTTTTAAAGACCTAAGCGCGGAAGCATTGAAACAGGCCATTTTTGATTTTGAAAAAATGGATTTTGCTGCTAAAGAAATTCATCAATCTAGTTTGACTTATTCTCCAGCAGCTTTTCGTAAAAAAATTAAAGAGTTGGTTTTAACTTGACAAATTAGCAATAAGTTTCTATGATTGCTAATATATGATTGACTTAGTTGCCAGACAAATCCAAATTTTAAGAGCTATTATTGAAGAATTTATCGAGACTGGTGAACCAGTGGGTTCAGAAACAGTTGATAAAAAATATAATATTGGTGTGTCTCCTGCCACCATTCGTAATGAAATGGCTTATTTAACCAAACAGGGTTATTTAATTAAGTCTCATATTAGCGCTGGTCGAGTACCAACGGCTTTAGCTATGAAGTTATATATTAATGAATTAGTTAAAGAAAAAGAATTATCCGTAGCTGATGAAGTTGGTGTCAAGGAAAAAATTTGGCGTTATCGCAATCAAATGGAAGATTTGCTTCGTGAAACGGCTAAAGTTTTAGCTGAAAAATCTCAAGCTCTAGGTTTGGCTGTTACACCAGATGGTAATATTGTGCATTCGGGTTACGCCAATTTATTGGAAATGCCGGAATTTTATGATATTAATCTCACTCGACGGGTGTTACAAATGATTGAAGAACGTTCAGTGATGAATGAAATTTTTGAAAAATCACAGAGCGAAAATCCAGTCAAAGTAATTTTTGGTCAAGAATTGGGTAATAGCGAATTAGATCCTATTGGTATTATGTTTGTTGAACTTGAATTACCAGCTCACCCTTGTCGTTTTGCCGTACTTGGTTCTAAACGTTTTGATTATCCATATGTTTTGCCAATGATGAAATATTTCAAAGGTTTAATTGAAAGTATAGTTGATTAGAAAGTGCTATGGTAAAGAAACAAGCATCTAAAAGCAAAACAGTCCCAGATTTAAAAAAAATAACCACTCAAGTCAAAGATTTAGAGGAGGCTCTTGCTCAATGCCAAGAGAGAGAGCGCCGGGCTTTGGCAGATTACCAAAATCTGCTTCGTCAGAGCCAAATACAACGAGCTAATTTAGTTAGATTAGCCAATGCTGATTTATTGTTAGCTATTTTGGAACCTTTAGAGCATTTATCTACTGCTAGCAAACAATTGCAAGACGATGCGCTGCAAATGATTGTCAATCAATTGTGGAAACGTTTACAAACAATGGGTTTAGAAGAAATAGAAGTGTTAAATAAGAAATTTGATGTAGATACGATGGAGGCGATAGAAAAAAAAGGTAAAGGGGATAAAGTAATTAAAGTTTTACGCAAGGGCTATCGTTTAAATGGTGAGATTATCCAACACGCGCAGGTCGTATTAGCTTAAATTGCTACTAGCAGTCAAAGCTGTTGTCTGCTAAAATCTACATTTAGTGCGGCAAGGTTAAGATCAAAATTAAAATTTAAAAATAAACAATTAACAAACAAATATAAAGAAAGGTTTATAAATTATGTCAAAAACAATTGGAATTGATTTGGGAACTACTAATAGTGCAATTGCAGTGATGCAAGGTGGTCAGCCAACCATTATTCCTAGTGCTGAGGGTCGCAATACTTTTCCTTCCATAGTAGCGCTAAAAAATAAAGATGTAGTAGTTGGTGATCCAGCTAAAAGACAAATGGTACTTAATGCCAAAACTACAGTTTATTCAGTTAAGCGTTTCATGGGTCGTAAATTTAAGGACGAAGCAGTCCAAAAAGCCATTAAACACGTTGCTTACGATATAGTCGAAGGCAAAGATGGGATGGCGGTAGTTAAGATTGATAATAAAGAATATACTCCTCAAGAAATTTCTGCCAAAATCTTAGCCAAAGCAAAAACAGATGCTGAGGCCTATTTGGGAGAAACAGTTGAATCAGCAGTGATTACTGTGCCCGCTTATTTCGATGATTCACAAAGGCAAGCTACTAAACAAGCTGGCGAAATTGCTGGACTTAAAGTTGAGCGCATTGTTAACGAGCCAACAGCTGCCGCTTTAGCTTATGGTTTAGACAAAAAAGGCAGCAAAACTATTGCTGTTTATGATTTGGGCGGTGGTACTTTTGATATTTCTATTTTGGAAATTGGCGATGGAGTCTTTGAGGTTAAAGCCACTAATGGCGATACTTTTTTGGGTGGAGATGATTTTGATAATGCCATTATTGAGTGGATTGTAGCCGAATTTAAAAAAGAAACTGGTAAAGATTTAAGTAAAGATTCTCAAGCGATGCAGCGAATTAAAGATGCAGCAGAAAAAGCGAAAATCGAATTATCTAGTTCTCAACAAACTGAGATCAATCAACCTTTTATTACTCAAGGTGATGAGGGTCAACCATTGCACCTTAATTTGAATTTAAGCCGAGCTAAAATGGAGGAATTGGTTGATGATTTAATTCAAAAATCTATTGCTCCAGTTAAAAAAGCCATGAAAGATGCCAAGATGGACATCAAGGACATTGATGAAATCATCTTAGTTGGTGGTATGACTAGAATGCCTAAGGTTCAGGAGGTAGTCAAAGATTTTTTCAAGAAAGAACCTCATAAAGGAGTTAATCCAGATGAAGTAGTGGCTGTGGGAGCGGCTGTTCAAGCCGGAGTAATTGCTGGTGATGTGACCGATGTGGTGTTACTCGATGTGACACCTTTAACTTTGGGTTTGGAAACTTTAGGTGGTATTAGAACTCCATTAATTGATCGCAATACTACCGTTCCTACCAGCAAAAGTCAGATTTTTTCGACCGCGGCTGATAATCAGACTCAGGTAGAAATTAATGTTCTACAAGGTGAACGAGAAATGGCAGCTGACAATAGAAGTTTGGGTCGTTTTGTATTGGATGGTATTCCCCCAGCTCCTCGAGGTATGCCTCAGATTGAAGTAACTTTTGACATTGATAGTAATGGAATTTTAAATGTCAGTGCCAAAGATAAAAACTCTGGCAAGGAACAAAAAATTACCATTCAAAACAGCACTAATTTAAGTGATGATGAAGTAGAAAAAATGAAGAATGAAGCGGAAAAATTTGCTGAAACTGATAAAGCCAAACGCGAATTAATTGAAGCAAAAAATAAAGCCAATAGTGTTGCTTTTGAGATTGAAAAACAGCTCAAAGATTATGGTGATAAATTAGAAAAAGCTGACAAAGAAAAAATTGAAACCGATGTTAAAGCTCTTAAAGATTTAGCTGAAAAAGAAGATGCTAGCAAAGAAGAGCTTGAGAAAGCGGTGGAGGCAACCTTTGCCAGTGCTCAAAAGATTGGTGAAGTGATGCAGAAAGCTCAAGCTGAGGAGGCTAAACAAGCCGAAACAACTAAGAAAGCAGAGTCAGAAGCGAAAGATAAAAAAGACTCAGCAAAGAGTAAAAAATCTAAAAGCAAAGCAGATGAAAAAAAAGATGCTGAGGAGGGTGAGGTAGTTAATTAAAAAAGTTAAAAAACTAAATAGCCCACGTTGTTCACTAAAACAAGTGGGCTATTTATTGTACAATTGATCAATCTTATGTCAGCCAAACGTGATTATTACGAAATTTTAGGTTTAGAAAAGACTGCTAGTGAAGCAGATATTAAATCTGCTTATCGTAAGGCTGCTCTCAAGTATCATCCTGATCGCAACAAGGCGGCTGATGCCGAAGAAAAATTTAAAGAGATCAATGAGGCTTATCAAGTACTTTCTGATAAACAAAAGCGCCAAACCTATGATCAGTTTGGTCATGCAGCTTTTGATCCGTCTAGTGGGATGGCTGGTGGAGCTGGGCCCTTTTCTGGTTTCGATTTTTCTGGTTTTAACAAAACGGCTAATCAACAAGGACCCTTTACTTGGTCATATACTAGAGGTGGTGAAGCTGGAGGCGGCTTTGATTTTTCCGATCCTTTTGAAATTTTTGAGCAGTTTTTTGGGGGCGGCTTCGCTCGCGCTCGCCGCCAACGCTACGGTATCAACATCAGCTTTATGGAAGCCGTTAGAGGCAGCGAAAAAGAAATTACTTTAGAAGATGGCAAGAAGAAAAAGATTAAAATTCCGGCTGGAGTTGATAATGGCACCCGCATTCGTTTTGATGATTTTGATGTCAGTATCGATGTGGGAGTCCATCCTCGTTTTAAACGAGATAATGCTGATATTTTTGTTGATGAATATATTCCATTTAGTTTAGCAACCTTGGGGGGCCAGTTAAAAGTGCAAACTCTAGATGATGAATTAAAAATTAAAATTCGTCCCGGCACTCAATCACACACTCTAATTAGATTGCGAGGAGAAGGCATTAAACAGCTAAGAGGTCGGGGTGTGGGTGATATGTATGTGCGTTTAATTGTTCAAGTACCAGAAAAACTAACTAAGGAACAAAAAAAATTGCTTGAAGAGTGGAAAAAGCTCGAACAAGGATAGTTGGCAAGGTTGATTGCTGGCCATTTTTAGCACAATTTTAATTACTTTGCTGAATTTACAAAACGACCAATCACTGCTATAATCTTAACTTGAAATTAAGGTGGTTTTGTGAAGGACTGATCTTGACGATAAGTCCTTTTTTATTAATCATCTCGATTTCTCATGTTAAACATTTAGTTAATAAGGAAACACGATTATGCCAAGTACCCAATCAGTCGTACGAACAGATTTTGCAGCAGCAGTCAATCAAATTGCCGAAGAGCGTAAGATTGAACCAGAAGATATTTATGAAGCAATACGCCAAGCTTTGGTGTCTGCTTATCGTAAACAAATGGGTGAACTTGATAATACTTTTTATTATTTCGTTGAATTAGATAAAGAAAATGGTTCAGCTAAGATTTTTCAAGCTCCAGCAACTAAAATCGATGAAGAAACAGAAGAAATTCTTGAGTGGGATGCAGATAAAGCCGAAGATGTTACCCCAGCTGGTTTTGGTCGGATTGCCGCTCAAACTGCTAAACAAGTGATTTTACAAAAAATTCGTCTGACCGAGCGAGATACAGTAATTGCTGCTTATCGCGAAAAGATTGGCGAGGTCATTACTGGTCAAGTGCTGAGAATGCAGGGTCCCAATGTAATTATTGATATTGGTCGTGGTCAGGGATTTATGCCTCCAGAGGAACAAATGCGAGGAGAATTTTATCGCCTCAATCAACGCATGGCTGTTTTAGTGAAAGATATTGAGGAAACTAATCGTGGTCAGCAAATTATTGTTTCTCGATCTGATGCCCGTTTAGTGGTGAAGTTATTTGAGAGAGAAGTTCCAGAAGTAGCCACTGGTGCAGTAGAAATTACTTCTATTGCCAGAGAAGCTGGTGTTCGCACTAAATTGATTGTTCGTTCAGCTCAAAGTGGTGTCGATCCTGTTGGTTCTTGTGTTGGTCAACGCGGAGTGCGAGTGCAAAAAGTCATTGAAGAATTAAACAATGAAAAAGTAGACATTATTCCTTTCGCTGAAGATAATGAACAACTGCTAAAAGCTAGTTTAGCTCCTGCTGAAAGTTTAGTGATTGAAATTGACGAAAAGAAAAAAATGGTTACGGTGATAGCTCCAGATGATCAGTTATCTCTAGTGATTGGTCGAGGTGGTCAAAACGTTCGTTTAGCGGCCAAATTGACCGGTTATCAGATTACTGTGAAATCAGCCGCGGGTGAAGTTGAATCAACAGTGACTGGTGAAGAAGAATATGAAATTGACACTTTTGGGATTACTGATGATACTAGAGCAATTTTAATTCAATATAAACTAACTACTCTTAATGATTTGGTACGCTTTCGTGATAAATGGGTTGATATGGAAGAAATTGCTGATAGCGATCGTCAAATTTTACTAGACAAAGTTACTGAGTATTTAAATGGAGAACAAGAATAAATTATGGCTTTAATTAAACGCTGTCCAGTTATCACCATTATGGGGCATGTTGATCATGGTAAGACTACCCTGTTGGATTATATTCGCCAGAGTCGAATTCAAGCTAGTGAAACTGGCGGGATGACTCAACACATTGGTGCTTATCAAATTATATTTAAAGACAAACCAATTACCTTTATTGATACTCCAGGACATGCTGCATTTAATAAAATGCGTCAGCGTGGAGCTCAAGTCACTGATTTAGTGGTGTTAGTGGTAGCAGCCAATGATGGAGTTAAACCGCAAACTATTGAATCTATTCGTCACATTAAAGAAGCTAAAGTAGCAGTGTTGGTAGCGATCAATAAAATTGATTTAGCTGATGTTCATCCAGATAATGTTAAAAGTCAATTGGCTGAACACGATATTTTGGTTCAAGAATATGGTGGAGATGTGGAAGTTGTGGAAATTTCTGCAAAGACCGGCAAAGGAGTAGATAAATTATTAGAAACGATTGTTGTTTTAACTGATCTAATGGAACTTAAAGCTGATCTCCAGGCTCCTTTAGAAGCAGTTGTTATTGAATCGACCAAAGATAAAAATAAGGGAGCTGTAGCCAGAGTGATTGTTAAACAAGGTACTCTAAAAATGCGCCAAGAATTAGTGGTAGGAGAGATTAAGGGTAAAGCACGTTGTTTAATTAATGAAAAGGGTGAATTATCCAAAGAAGTATTGCCAGGTTCTCCAATTGAAATAGTGGGTCTCACTGATGTTCCTGAAGTTGGAGAAATTATTAGAGAACTAGGAGTTGATTATCTTAGTGAACCACAAGATAAACTTAGTCATACAGGAGAATTAGAAAAAACCCTCACCGGAGGTGGAGAAAACGTTGATTGGGATAAGTTAGATTTAGACTACATTTTAGGTGAAAAAGAAAAAATAAAATTAATTGTCAAAGCAGATGTCAAGGGGACATTGGAAGCAATTTTGCAAAGTTTAGATCAGGGTAGTGTTGATGTGTTACGCTGCGGGGTTGGTCAAATTAGTGAAGAGGATTTAGAACTAGCCAGTAGCGATAAAGTACTGCTCATTGCTTTTAATATTAAGGTATCTAATTCTATTCAGAGGATCGCTAAAAATATGGGTGTGAAGATCAAACAATATGATGTTATTCATCATTTAATTGAAGATTTACAAAAACAGATGTTGAAACTAATGGATTCTACTATTGATGAAGTAGTGACTGGTGAAGCAGAAATTTTGGAAATATTTGAAATGAAGGGGGAGAAAATTGCCGGTGTACGGGTTAAAACTGGTGAAATTAAGCAACATGATTTATTGCATCTAAAACGTGGTGAAGAAATTTTGGCTAATCCTGTGATTAAAAAAATGATGCATGGTAAAGATGAAATTAAAGTTGTCAAAAATAAAAATGAAGCTGGCCTGACTTTTAAAAACAAAAAATTAGATTTTCAAGCAGGAGATATAATCATCGCTTATCGTCAAGAAGAATAGTTGTGATATAATATCCAGGTTAAAAAATAATAATGCTTACTTTGCCAATTAGGCTAACGCTTAATGGTTAAAGGCAAAATCGAAAGGACTTATGGCATTAAATAGCGAGCAAAAAGCTCAAATTATCAAAGACTTTGCTTTATTTGAGGGTGATACTGGTTCTCCGGAAGTGCAGATTGCTTTGTTAACTGCTTCAATTCAAGAGTTAACCGAACATCTCAAAACTCACAAAAAAGACAACCATTCCCGTAAGGGTTTATTAAAACAAGTTTCTAAACGTCGTC
>CAYSMC010000006.1:0-1518 GCA_964432115.1 uncultured Pseudomonadales bacterium
ATAGAAAATAGTAATGCGCCGTCTTCCCCAACCAAAATTATCCATTAATTTATGATGAAGATGACCGCGATCTCCCCAAAAGGGTGATTTACCAGCTAAAATTCTTCTAGTAATTGTAAAGAATCCATCAGCGCTGGGAATTGCTAATACCATGAGGGTAGTTGCTACCTTTGCTCCAGAAAGGATAGCCAATACACTTAAAAAATAGCCAGCCAAGGAACCCGCACCATAACCAGGCATAATTTTTTGAGGATAAAAATTCCAGTACAACAAACCAGCAAAAGCTCCGGCTACAATTAAAGCTAGTTGAGCCACATTAAATTGACTGGGAGCGTCATGAAAGCTATTAGCTAAGACGGCAATAAATAGACAAGCCACCATCACAAAACCTGGTAATTGTCCGTCAACTCCCTTTGACCAGTTGATAATATTCATGTTCCACATAATAAAGAGAATAGCAAAGGCACTAGACAATAACCAAATACTTCTATTTTCTCCTAAAAGAAAAAAGTGGAGCTGTGGTTGGTCAAGGTGAATAACACCTGGACCGAAAGGATTGCTCACATAAGCAATGCCAATGCCAGAGCCAACGACAACTAAAGTAGCCAATAAACCAGTGGCTAAGCGCCAATATGGACTAATATCAAAAATATCATCAATGACTCCAATTATGGTTAAAATTAAAGCACCTATAAAAATAGCTATTAAGTAACGATCAAAATTAAGGAAAAAAATTGCAGCAAGCAAAACAGCCATAAAAATTACCAAACCACCTCCTCGTGGGACAGCGTCAATATGAGTATTTTTACTGTGGCGATTGGTTTTGGGATCATCGACCCAATGATGTTTTTTATATAACTTAATGATTAGTGGACTCAAACTTAAACTAATCAAAAAACTAATAATTAATGGCCACATAAGTTAATTTAAGATAATAAGTAATCGCAGTAGAATAGCTAGAATTAAGATTTGTAAGGCTAATGTGCTCAATAGAAAAACATGCAAAATGGTGAGATGGGCGGTTTTAAATTTTTTAATAATTAAAAAATGAACAACATTAATTATCGACGCCAAACCAGGTAAAATTAAAATACTTTCTCTACCCACCAACTGTTGCGTTTCAGGTAAAGAGTAAAATAAGGGAATTTTTTTTTGTAATGAGAAAAAAAATAATAAAGAAAATGCTAGAGTAGCAAGATTAGCAATTACTGCATAAAGAGCTAATTGTCTAAAATTTTTTGGCAAAAAGGTCAAATATTTAAATTGTTTTTTACGACGAGAGGAATCTTTAAAGCTAACATCCATAGTTATATTATAAACCTTATTTTAAAAGCTTTTATTTTTTGAGAAAAAGATTGACATGATCAAATTGAGAATTAATCAAATATTTTTCTTTGAGAAAAAGATTAAGCGCCGGAAAAGTATTTTGATCATTTTTCATAACCACTATTAATTTTGGCTCATCCTGTTTAATTTGAGCGAGAGTGCGCTCGTAATCTGCAAAATCTTTAATATGAA
>CAYSMC010000007.1:0-37667 GCA_964432115.1 uncultured Pseudomonadales bacterium
AGAACTGATTACGATAAAACTCGAAACTTTGGTATACCTGAAGATGAAAATGAAAGAAGATATGGCGAAAATTAAGCTTGAAACAAAAGAAATGAAAAAATGTGCCCGGGAGAGGACTTGAACCTCCATGAATTGCTTCACAGCCACCTCAAGACTGCGCGTCTACCATTTCGCCACCCGGGCATAAATATTAAAGAACACTAATTTAAATAGGCTTTTATTATAAACGACAAGCTTGGTGCCGAGAAGAGGACTCGAACCTCCATGAGCTAAGCTCACACGCTTCTGAAGCGTGCGCGTCTACCATTTCGCCATCTCGGCTTCTGGGGAAATTATACTATATTTCAGACCCTCCTTTCTTGCAAAGTAAAAAAGGAGTTGGTATGAAAGATGCTTGTCGTATTTTGGACCCTGTCTTTTTGCAAAGCAAAAAGCAGCTGGTACAAAAGATGCCGTGCTATATTTTCGATATTTTTGGATTATAATATCTGCAGAACCGAGCGCCCCCATAGCTCAATGGATTAGAGTAATGGTCTTCGGAACCAGTGATGGAGGTTCGAATCCTCCTGGGGGCACATCAGGCATGATAAAATTTGTTAACATCGGGTCGGTAGCTCAGTTGGTTAGAGCATCTGCCTCTTAAGCAGAGTGTCGAGGGTTCGAGTCCCTCCCGACTCACCAATTATTAATTCTTTTTATTTTTCCAAAAAAAGCCAGAATATGATAAAATTACCAGAGTAATAATTATTGCATTAAAATATAATGTCTGAAGTTTTAAATAATCAGGATTCAAAAGAAACTTTGAAAAACCGATCCTTCATTTGTGCTTGCTCAGAAGGAGAAGAGCGTAGCGTTTTTGCCAAAAAATTATTAAATAAATTAGGGATTACATCCACTTATATTCTTCCAAGTGGTTTAGAAGGACTAACGGAATATTTTAATGGTGAAGGAAACACAGATAAAATAGAAAGAATGATTAATAGAGGCATAACCAATGCTTTTATTGCAAGTTCTTTTCGAGAACGTCAGAACAAAGCAGAATACAAAAAGTTACTTCGTAAAAATGCCACGTGGTTGTTGTTCTTAGATAAAAACTCAGAAGCCAAGTATTTTAGAAATACAATTAATGAACTAATTAATCTTGGTCTCAACGTGGTTATTTTTCATTCTTGGGATGAGGAATCCGTAACAAAAGAAATCAATAAATATTTAAAAAACATATGAATTTCGTCGCTGGTTCTTCTAACCCCCAATTAGCTCACTCCATTGTTGATCAAATCAATAAAATTTCTGGAAAAAAAATCTCAAAATTAATTCCTATTGAAATTTCTAAATTTGCTAATGATGAAAAAAGAATCTGGATTAATGACAACAAAATCTTGCGCAATCAACATGTTTGTCTAGTGCAAAGTTTTAATGCTCCTGTGGACGAACACATTATTGAAACCTTATTAATTATTGATGCTCTAGAGCGCTTGGGGGCTAAGGGTGTTACCTTAATTATTCCTTGGTTGGGATATTCGCTACAAGACAAAGTTTTTCGTTCTGGAGAAGCGATTGCCGCCAAAGTAGTCGCCGATATCATTTCTAATCACTTTGTTAATAGAGTGTTTCTTTTAGATCTACATAATTCCAGTATTCCTGGCTTTTTTTCTGTGCCTACTTATCATTTGTTCGCTGATAAAATTTTTATTGACTATCTTAAAAAAGAAATTGACTTTAATCAGGCCATCGTTGCCAGTCCTGATTTTGGTGGGATTAAAAGAGCTCGTATTTTCGCTGAAAAAATTGGTTTAGACATGGTTAATATTGATAAAAGTCGTGATTTAAAAACCGGTCAAGTTACTGCTCATGATTTACACGGACCTTCAGTGAAAAATAAAACCGTGATTGTCTTAGATGATGTCATTATCTCCGGTAGTACGGTTGTAGAAAGTGCTCATTTATTAAAAAAGAATGGCGCCAACAAAGTGTATTTCGTAGCTAGTCACGGTGTATTTTGTCAGGGTTTAGATCACATTAACAACAGTCCTGTTGATCAAGTGATTGTGAGCAATTCGATTCAACAAGATCATCAAGCAAATCAAAAACTCAAGATTTTGGATTTAAGCTCGGTGTTTGCTCGAGAGTTACTCGATTAAAACATCTTCAAACTGGTCAAAAACCCTTTTTCCCTTTAGAATAAGATTCATGCAAATGTCTCAATTAGCGTTTTCTACTAGCAAAAACCCGCCAGCCAAGGTTGATACAATTAATCATCAATTACTTGTTCAGGCCGGTTTTGTTCGACAATTGATGGCGGGAGTTTATACTTATACACCCCTTGGACTGCGAGTCTTACGCAAGATTGAAAATATTGTTCGTCAGGAAATGAATGCTCTTGGCGCTCAGGAAATTTTAATGCCCGCCCTACATCCAAAAGCCAATTGGCTTACTACGGGCGGATGGAACGAGATTGATGTGCTATTTAAACTGAAGAGTCGCACTAATCGCGAATATGCTTTGGGTCAAAGTCATGAAGAGATTGTGACCCCGTTAGCCAAAGAGTTAATTAACTCTTATAAAGACCTTCCTTTGGCCCTTTATCAAATCCAGTGGAAATATCGTGATGAATTACGTTCTAAATCGGGTATTCTGCGTGGTCGAGAATTTTACATGAAAGATATGTACAGTTTTCATCGTGACCAAGCAGATTTCGAAAAATTTTATCAACAAAGCAAAAATGCTTATTTAAAAATTTTTAAACAATTGAATTTAACAGTTAAAGTCACTGAAGCCAGTGGTGGTAATTTTAGCGACAAAATTTCCTACGAATTTATGGTGATCACTAACGCCGGTGAAGATGATATTTTATATTGTGATGCTTGTAGTTATTGTATTAATAAAGAAATTGCTCAAGTCAAAGTGGGCAGTCCTTGTCCCAAGTGTGGAGTAGCGCTCAAACAAGCTAAAGCTAGTGAAGTGGCTAATGTCTTTGATTTGGGTCAAAAATTTACCAAAGCTTTCAAATTGCAATATGCCGATCAAGATGGTCAACAACATTTTCCAATCATGGGTTGCTATGGCATTGGGATTAGTCGAGCCATGGGAGTTATTGTCGAAAAACATCATGATCAACGAGGCATTATTTGGCCAGCTACTGTCGCTCCATACCCAGCACACTTAATTAGTCTTGAGGGTGGAGAAGAGTTAGCCAAAAAAATTTATCAGACTCTATTAAAAAATGGTATTGAAGTCTTGTGGGATGATCGACAACGCTCAGCAGGAAAAAAATTTGCTGATTTTGATCTAATTGGTATTCCAATTCGTTTATTGGTGTCCAAACGCAATCAAAAGCAAATTGAATGGCAAACAAGAACTCAAACCCGAGCCGAACTAATTGGATCAAAAGAACTATTAAGTCGTCTTAAAATAGATAAATAGTTAAAACTAAGTCTTTTTTGCAAAAATTGCGGTAAATAATGGTCCTATATTTAAATAATCTATTAATCTAAAAAAAAATTATAAACCCAATGATCAAGCTTTTTTTCTTATTTAAAAAAGCAAAAAAGCTTATATATTAACAAGTGTTTATCGGTGAGGAAGACCCCCACTGAAATCTACCTTCTAGGCGATTTCGGTGGGTTCTTTTTTTAGCAACTGTTATAATGACCACATGTCTCAAAGAAAGTTGTTGGTCACTCATCATGCTCCAGATTTAGACGCTATTGGTAGTGTGTGGTTATTTAAAAGATTTGATCCCTTAAATTACGCTGATGCTAAAGTAGCTTTTGTTGATCCAGGCGATCAAATTAGTTTGGAAGATTGTGAAAAAAATTATAATTGTCAACTCCATGAAATTACTCATGTTGATACGGGATTAGGTGAATTTGATCATCATCAACCTGATAAAGCCACTCCCAATGTTTCTGCCAGCTCTTTAGTTTATGATTATATTTGTCAACACTATCCAGACAAAAGAGCCGATCAAGCCCTAGCTGCTATCGTTACACATATTACAGCAATTGATCATTTCCAGGAAATTAATTGGCCAGAAGCCACAGAAAATCGTTTCATGTTTTCCCTGCACGCGTTAATTCACGGGCACGAGTTTGTTAATTTACATGACGATCAATCCCAATTACATTTTGGTCTAGAGGCACTTGATTATGCTTATGCGGCTCTCACTCAACATTATCACGCTCAAGATGCCATTAAAAATAAAGGTCAAGAATTTACCATTAATATTGGTTCTTGCTTAGCAATTGAAAGTGGCAATGATGACACCATTAAATTGGCTCAAATTCAAGGCTATCAGCTGGTGGTTCGCAAAGATCCTGAGCAAGGTTTTATTAGAATCAAAGCCAGACCTGACACTAAAAATCCAGATGGCAGTGATTTTAACTTAAAAAAACTCAAGGAAGAAATTACTAAACTAGATCAATCTGCTACGTGGTTTTATCACGCCAGTGGTAAAATGTTACTTAATGGTAGTAGTGGCTGGCATCAAAAAAAAGCCAGCAAACTCAGCCTCAAAGAGATTGTTAATTTAATAAAGAAAACTTACAATAACAACGATTGAGTTAAGGAGGGTTAATTGTGAGCGAATCCGTTTTTACTAAAATTATCCACAGAAAATTACCAAGTACCATTCATTTTGAGAATGAACAATTTATTGTTATATCCAGCAATGAACCAAAAGCTCCCGTTCATTTATTAATTATTCCTAAATATCCATATCAAAGTTTGGAAGAAGTTGAACTAAAAAATCGTCGTTTACATGCTGAAATGTTAGTTTTATGTCGAAAAATGGCTAAAAAAATGAAAATCGCTGATAATTATCAAATTCACATTAACGTCGGCAAAGCTATGCAACAAATCCAACACTTACATATTCATCTCTTAGGTGGTTGGTCAAACCCTAAAAAAATTAAGCAGATCCTTTAATTTTGTAGCAGATAACCATCGCCCCGAATGGCTTTAATCAAATGTTTACCAGATATAATTTTAATTTTTCTGCGCAAACTGCTTAAGTGAGTAGCAATAGTATTACCAAAGATGGCTTGATCATCATCCCATACTAAATTAGCCAATAAAGATTTGGATAGCAACTGATTGGGTCGTTTAAAAAACAATTGCAATAAGTAAAATTCTTTTTGAGTTAGTAATACACTTTTAGCTCCACAAAAAATTTGGTGTGATTTATTATCTAATAATAAATTGCGGTGTGTTAAAAATAACTCTTGCTTCCTATCAGCTAAATTAAACAAAATTGTTTCAATTCTTAAATTTAATTCATTGATACTAAATGGCTTGTGTAAAAAATCAATCAATCGTTGCCCTAAAAAATTAAAATCTTGACTAGATACTGAACCGGTAGTTAACAACAAAATTGGTGATTGAGTTTTTTTAAAAATTCGTCGAGCCTGATTTTTCGAACGCTGATTATGAAAAACAAAAGAACTTAGTAATACCAACTGATAAGAGTTTTGTTCAAATAAAATTTTAATTTTGTCTAAATTAGTAGCTAAATCAACTAAATAATTTTTTAATAAACTGTTAACTAATAAATCTGACAGAATTAAGTCATCTTCAATAACTAACAAGCGCATATATGGCTTTGCATTTTTTTAAAAAACTTTTTCAAAGTTAACACTAAAGCTGTGAGGTGTCAATCAGAAAGATTTCCAAATTCACTCTGGTTTTATTGTCATCTATCACTTATAATGAGCCCTTCTATAAATCAAATAATTTAGGGAGGGGGTGATTAACTTGCCAGTTATTATTAAAGCTAAAAAAAACCAATCAACGAGTGACGTCATTCGTCAATTCAAAAAAGCAAGTGCCAGTGCTGGAACAGTTCAAATCGCTAAAGATCGACGCTATTTTGCTAAACCCTCTAGAATTAAAGCTGATAGTACCGCTGAACATAGTCGCTTGAAAAAACGCTCTCAATCTCTTAAAAAAAGAAAAAATGTTTCACCAGCTGCTATTGCTAGAATTCAACAGCGACTTGGTTCTTAAAAAAACTATTTCTTTTTGATTTTGGCCTTGATCACAAATTCCCACTGATCACCCTCACTAGTATCAAAACTGGTAGAGTTGGTCAGACTGTGATAATTAATCAAGTGACTACTCAAGGTTTCCTCTAAATCTTTTTTTTGCTCATTGAGATCAGAAATATCAACTTTCAGGGCAATTATTTGAGGATTATTTTGTAGCTGACTTTTGCGTTCTTTATATTGTTGATTATATTGGTCCAATTCATCTTTTTTTTCGATTAGCGAGCTATCGTTATCAAAAACATTTCTGACGGCTTCTCTTTTTTCACTTAACTCACCATTAATTTTGGTCAGTTCTAGAGCATGACGCTCAATTAAATTTTGCAAAGAAATCAAGGTTTCCGCCAATTGGTCAGATCGCTCAACTTCATCGTCTGCACTAGTCACTGTTTTTTTAGCTTTGGCTACAACTTTTTCAATAGCCTGATCTTCATCGTCAGCTAAAGCTTTTTTCACTAAATCGTCACTCATATAACCCTTTCCATACTAATCTAGCTGACAGATTAACAGAATTTTTAGTATAATACAAGAGAACATGGCCGAGTAATGGGTCATTGATTAATATCTTTGACAGGAAAGTCCGGACAGCTGAGTAGGGGGTGCGTGGTGAAAATCACGACTAGTGTTTATCACTAGCTAGTTAGAGCAACAGAGACGAACTGGGTAGCGCCAGCTGAAACGATCAAGCTTTTGGATAAACAATCAGCAATGATTGTTTGGCAATCCTCCCCGCTGCGAACAACGACCTTGACCTTAATGGATCTACTCTTTTTATTTCCCTTGGGAAAGATGGTCATAAAGTTGTGCCTAGATAAATCATTACTAATCAAACAGAATCCGGCTTATGAGCCATGTTCACTTTTAATTTTTTTTAATTATGTTTAGAATGAGAACATGACTTTTTGGCAGGCAATTTTTTTAGGTTTAGTGCAAGGTTTTACTGAGTTTTTACCAATTTCAAGTTCGGGTCATTTATTTTTGTTGGAAAATTATTTTCAAACAAGCTCGGGCTCTCTCAATTTTGAAATTGCTTTACATTTAGCCACTCTATTGGCTGTCGTTTTTTTCTTTTGGCCAATCATTAAACATCTTTCTCAAAAGGCTATCAGTCTGATATTCTTAGCCACCTTACCCCTAGTCTTGGTCATTTTTTTTATTAATGATTTTTTACAAACCGTCAGTCAATCAGTCACTTGGATTGCTTCATTTCTTTTAATAACGGCCCTTGTTAATTATCTAAGCTTCTCCAGCTTGAAGAAAAAAGCACAAACAATAGCTGTCCAAAAAATTGATGATATTAACCCTCTGTCAGCTCTTAAAATTGGTTTTTTTCAAATTTTAGCCATTCTACCTGGTGTTTCTCGTTCTGGGATCACTCTTTACGCATCTTTAAGTAGTAAAATTAAAGCTAAAACTGCTTTTCAATTTTCTTTTTTGTTATCAATTCCTGCGATTTTAGGAGCTGTTTGTTTTGATTTGTGGCAAAGTAATGGAGAAAGTTTAAAAACAATTAATTGGGGCTTCACTTTGCCTGCCATGTTAGTGGCTTTTATCAGTGGCTTACTTAGTTTAAAAATATTAAAAGGAGTATTAAATCATAATCGTTTTTTGTTTTTTGCTATTTATTGCTTGTTATTGGGTGGCAGTCTCATTTTATTTAGTTAAAAGTAATTGGTGTTTGACGAAAACTCAACGCCTCGGCAATCGCTTGATTAGAAATTAGTTTTTCTGCTTGAAAATCACTAATAGTTTGAGCAACCTTAATTGTTTTAAAATAAGCTCTCACACTTAAACCCAATTGAGATCTGGCCAAATCCAAAGTTTTTTTGGCTTCTTGACTTAATCGACAAAAACATTTGACTCCTTCACTGCTTAAATTAGCATTAGAAATAAAAGGACTATCTTTTAAACGCTGGTTTTGTCTGTTTTTGGCCAAGATGACTTGTTGACGAATTTGTTGACTAGTTTGAGTAGTAGCAGCATTAAAAAATAATTCTTGTTGGCAGTCAGCCCTGATCCGAATACTTAAATCAATGCGATCTAAGATAGGTCCAGATAATTTTTTTTGATATCGTAATAAATCATAGGTACTACAACGACAAGGTTTTTGACTACCATAAAAACCACAAGGGCATGGGTTAGCAGCAGCAATCAAGGTAAAATTAGCTGGATAAATCAATTCTTGTTTGGCTCGATTAATTTTAAAAAATTGATTTTCTAAAGGTTGACGCAAAGCTTCAATCAAATCACGACGCAATTCGGTAAATTCGTCCAAAAATAAAATTCCCAAATGAGCTAAACTTAATTCTCCAGGAAAATCCACACCTCCCAAAAAAGCCGCTTTACTAATACTATGATGAGGTTGTCGGAAAGGTCGTCTGTTTGACAAACCATTTTTTAGAGGTGCAAGTAGCGAATAAATTTGATTAATTTCTAAAATTTCTTTGTCAGTTGGTGTCGGTAAAATTGACAAAATGCTTTGAGCTAAATAACTTTTGCCAGCTCCAGGTTCACCAAAAAGCAATAAATGGTGACCTCCCGCCGCACAAATACTTAACGCTCTTTTTGCTTGATCCTGTTCCTGAAATTCTGCTAAATCTGGAATTGCCAATAGTGGATTGTTTAATTGGCTAATTTGAAAATTTTTAATTTTAAATTGTAGTTGATCTAAAGCATTGATTTTGGCTAATTTAATAAATTCTCCCAAGCTAGATAAAGGAAATAACTCAAGATCTTTAATTAACAATAGTTCTCCCAAATTTGCCTCAGGAAAATATAATTGTTTGAAACCCAAACTCTTGGCTTGCAGAGCAATGCTAAGAATCCCTTTAACTGCCTTTAGCTGTCCAGTTAAAGACAATTCTCCCAAAAACAGCGCTTGCTGGCAATCAATTTTTATTTCTTCATATTGGCGGAGTAGAGCAATAGCAATAGCTAATTCCAAAGCACTACTGGTTTTTTTTAATTCAGCAGGAGCTAAATTAACCACTGTCCGCAAGGGTTTAATTCTCACTCCACAGTGTAAAAGAGCAGCGCTAATTCTTTCCTTAGATTCTTCAACTGCTCGATTCGCTAAACCAATTAATATAAAACTCGGTTTACCAATCACAGTATCAACTTCCACTTCGATTTTTTTTACTGCGAGCGCCAAATTAATAGCACTATAAGTTTTCACAAACATTGTTTTAATTATGTTGGGCAAATGTGACAAATTTAGCTATTATTTTGAAATTATTATTAAAGTGTTATCATATGAGCAACATGTTTGAAAATTTTTTGTATCAGGTTAAAAAACCTTATCATTTTTTTAAAACAGCCTTATTTAAAGCTGTTCCAGCTCAATTTAAAAACAAGTTTCCTCAAAAAAAATTGAAGATTATTGCCATTACCGGTACCGATGGTAAAACTACCACTACCACTTTACTTTATCATTTATTAAAAACTGCTGGCTATCGCACAGCTTTAATTTCAACCATTGTTGCTTGCATTGGTAAGGATGAAATTGAAACCGGTTTTCATGTCACTAGTCCACCCCCAGATGATCTTTATCAGCTGATGAAGCGGATGGCCGATCAAAAAATAGAGTATTTAATTTTAGAATACACTTCTCAAGGTGCTTATCAATATCGTTTATTTGGTATTCGTCCACTAATTGCTGGAGTGACCAATATTAACCGCGATCATTTTGATTATCATCTTAATTACCAAAATTATTTAAGCGCTAAAGCCTCAGTTTTGAAAAAAAGCAAAATTATTGTTCTCAACGAAGATGATCAATCTTTTTATCGATTAAAAAAACTATTGCCAAGCTCCAGTCATCAGGTTTTAACTTATAGTAAAGAAGATAAGTTACATAAAGCACTACAAATTGAATTAATCAATCGATTTCCTGAAGAATATAATCAAATGAATGCTCGCTTGGCGATTAGCATTGCTCAAAAAGTTGGAGTAGATGAAAAACAATTAATCTCAGGTTTAAAAAGTTTCCCAGGAGTTAGTGGCAGAATGGAGTTTTTAGATCTTCACAAACTAAGTGGTCAGCAACAAACTTTTCAAGTCGTTGTTGATTTTGCTCACACCCCTCAGGGTCTTAGAGAATCATTGACTGCCTTGCGACAAAAAATGAAAACAGAAAAAATGCTCGGTCGCTTAATTGCTATTTATGGTTGCGCAGGGCTTAGAGACCGAGAAAAACGACCAATTATGGGTAAAATTGGTAGTGAACTTGCCGATTTAGTCATTTTTACTGCTGAAGATCCACGAACTGAAAGCGTTTGGAATATTATTCGTCAAATGAAAGAAACATTAGCTGACAATCACCATAAAGTCTTATCCATTCCTAATCGTCAACAAGCCATTAATTTTGCTCTCCAAAAATTAGCCAAGGGGGGAGATTTAGTAGCACTTTTGGGTAAAGGTCCTGAAAAGAGCATGTGTTACGACAAAACTGAAGAACCATGGAGTGAAATCGAAGCGGTTAAAAAAGCTTTAAAATAAACTGCCCTATGTCTAAAAAATCTGACTTGTCTTTACTTAATTATCAAAATTTTTATTTACTTGGTATTAAAGGTGTGGCAATGACTTCTATTGCTCAGTGTTTGTTGGATGCGGGTAAAAATGTAAGTGGTAGTGATATTCAAGAAGACTTTGTCACTGCTAATATTTTGCAAAAACGAAAAATTCCTATTGATCACTTTGACGAAAATTTTTTAAAAAAACACCAGCCAGATTGTTTAATTTATACCGCTGCTCATCAAGGCATCGATCATCCTCAAGTACAACAAGCACTTCAAGCGAAGATTCCAATTTATTCTCAAGCAGAAGCCTTGGCTGAATTATTTAATCAAAAAGACGGCGTGGCAGTTTGCGGAGTAGGGGGCAAAAGCACTATTAGTGCCATGCTAGTTTGGGTTTTGACCCAATTAAAAATTCCAATCTCTTTTTCAGTTGGCGTTGGAGAAATAATTGGCTTGGAAGCTACTGGCCAATGGGATACTCAAGCTACATATTTCATAGCCGAAGCTGATGAATATGTCGTTGATGTTAATGCTTTAGCCAAAGGTCAAAAAATCGTTCCCCGTTTTAGTTTTTTGAAACCAGCGGTGGTAGTTTGCAGTAATCTTAGCTACGATCATCCAGACGTTTATCCAAATTTTGCAGCTAACAAAGCTGCTTTCAAAGAGTTTTTTTTACAAATCAGAAAAAAAGGTTGTCTCATCATTAATAGCGACAATATTGAGCTTGTTAAACTCAGCCAAGAGGTAAAAGAGCAAAGACCAGATCTAAACATCATTGGGTTTTCTTGGCAAAAATCTGGTGATTATTATTTCAGCGATTGGCAGATTAAAAATGGCCAAAGCTTCGCTACAGTTAATCAACAATTATTAAATAAAACTCAACGGGCTCAATTAAAATTAAAAGTACCTGGTCAATTTAATCTAATGAATGCGCTGGCGGCTGTGGCCACATTGTCTGAACTACAGATTCCTTTGCAACAAAGCTGTCAAGCCTTGAGTCAATTTCAATCTACCAAGCGGCGCTTTGAATTAGTTCAGATCAAAAATGGTCAACGTTTTTTTGATGATTATGCCCATCACCCCCATGAATTAAGTGAATTAATTCGCACTCTGAATCAATATTTTCCCAAAGATAAAAAGCTCATTGTTTTTCAACCCCACACTTATAGTCGCACCAAGGCACTGTTTAAAGATTTCGTAGAGGTGTTGGGTAGCAATCTAAATGATCAAGATCAATTAATTATTTTGGATATTTTTGCTTCGGCTAGAGAAAAATTAGATGATAGCGTCTCTAGTCAAAATTTAATCACCGCCATCCACAATAAATTTCCACAAAGCAGGGCCTTACACCTCAGCAATATTCACCAGTTAGCTACTTATATTCGTCAAAATCATTTTGATCTAACCATTACTGTGGGAGCAGGAGATATCTATAAAGTTTATGAACTCTTGTCTTTTACCCAATAAAAAATGGTATAATTTGACAGTTAAGAGTCGCCGCGGTGGCGGAATTGGTAGACGCGCGAGACTTAAAATCTCGTACTAGCGATAGTGTGTGGGTTCGATTCCCACCCGCGGCACTTTACAGGGGTATTAACTTGACAGCGGGGAATAGCTCAGATGGCTAGAGCGTACGGTTTGGGACCGTAAGGCCGCAGGTTCGAGTCCTGTTTCCCCGACACAGTGTAAGTTTTTTGTCATTGTTTTCAGTCACAATCACTAAGTGACCGAGCAACAGTTAATTCAATTGGCCAAACAAACTCTCCAACAATATTTTGGTTTTAGTGATTTTCGACCTGGACAATTACAGATTGTTTTATCGATTCTTAAAAAACAACATACTCTAGCTGTTTTGCCAACTGGTGGAGGAAAATCAATTTGTTTTCAAGTTCCTGCCCTCATCTTCCCTGGTTTAAGTATTATCATTTCACCTCTTATTTCCTTAATGCAGGATCAGGTTGATCATTTATTGGCTAAAAATATTAGCGCTACTTTTATCAATAGCCAATTAGACACAAAAACTATTGAAAAAAGACTACGCGGTCTTTATCACAATCAATATAAATTTTTATATTTGGCTCCTGAACGATTGAGTAATCAGAATATTATTGATCTTTGTCGACAGATTAAGATTGCTATGCTTTGTGTTGATGAAGCGCACTGTATTAGCATGTGGGCTCATCAATTCCGTCCGGCTTACAAAAAAATTCCAGAATTTTTAGCAAAAATTAGAGATAAACAAGATGAGATTGTCATTAGTGCTTTTACCGCTACTGCCACTAATTTGGTTAAAAAGGAAATTAAACAATTTTTAAAACTTGAGCCTTGTCAAGAATTTAGTGCCAGTTTTTTGCGCGAAAATCTCATTTTTCATAATCTCATTTGTCATAGCCAAGCTGAAAAAAACATTTTTTTAATCAAAATTTTAAAAATGCATGCGACTGCCAATGCCGTTATTTATTGCAGTACGCGCGCGGCCTGTGAAAGATTGTGTCAATTATTAAAATCACTCAACCCCAAACTGGCAATTGCTTTTTATCACGGCGGCATGGAAAAGGCCGCGCGCCAAACCACTCAAGAACAATTTTTAGCCGGTCAACTTCAAATTATCATTGCTACCAATGCTTTTGGCATGGGCGTAGATAAAGCAGACGTTTATTTAGTGGTTCATTATCAAGTACCAGCTAACTTAGAAAATTATTATCAAGAGGCGGGCAGGGCAGGACGCGATGGCCAAGTGAGTTATTGTTATTTACTTTACACTGCCAAAGATCTTCATATTCAAAAGGGTTTGTTAAATAAAAGTTATCAAAACAAACCTCATCATCCTCGCCGACAAATCGAATTAATCAAACTGCAAACAATGAAAAACTACGCTCTCAGTCAAACTTGTCTAGAAAGGATTATTGATCATTATTTTAGCGATAGACAAGATGATGATAAGAAAAATAATTGTCATCATTGTTATCTTTGTTTAAACTTACAACTTTATCTTGATCAAGAAGAATTAAATCAAATCCAACAATTATTAATATTAAATCAACAACTAAGTCAACGACTGTCTAAAAAATTCTCCTTATTTCATAAACAAGCTTTTCTTTTACCAGTAGTTTTACATCAGCAAAGCATTGAAGCCCTAGCTATTAGCAATCAAAAAATTGAACCCCAATCTTTGTTACCCGGCATTGGTACTGGCTGTATAAAACTAAGATCTAATCAAGTCAATGGTGATCAATGATATAATAATCAGTTATGCAATTAGACAAAATAATTAGTGAATACCAAAAAATTGGCCAATTTTTAAACAAACGTTGGCCACTAAAAGATGAAAATCAAAGAATTTTTGCTAGAACCATGAAAATTGTTGAAGAACTGGGTGAGTTATCGGATGAAATTTTAACTAGCATGAATCTGCAGCGCAATTCAAAAATTGCTAATTTTTCTCGAAAAAATTTAGAAGATGAATTTGCCGATGTTTTTGGTTCTTTAATTTTGTTAGGAAACGAACTAAATATTGATATTGAAGAGGTGGTTAAGCGAAAAATTATTTATACTCATCAGCGATTAGAAATTGACGAAAAAGAGTAAATTTCTCCCAAAGAAATTTTTTAGTCTTTTAATCCCAAAAACTGATACAAATCGCCATCACTAAAACCCCGCGCTCGATAATATTCTTTTGTACCAATCGCAGAGATTACAGCTAATTTTTTATAAGCTGCTTTTTGACTTATCTTTTTTGCCTCCATAATTAAATGACTACCAAGTCCTAAATGTTGAGCTCGACCCCGAGCTTCACTACCTAGCGCCAGAGCCTGACCGTAAACGTGAATTTCCCGAATCATAGCACTATTTTTTAACTCCGAGTGCCAATGATTTTTTGCTGTGGGTAAACTCAGTCGCAAAAAAGCTAAAATTTTCTCTTCATCGCTTTCCACTACTACAGTGAATTGCAAAAAATATTCGCTGCTCACTGGTGTTTGGTATTTAATTTTGCTCAGTTTAATTTTTTGCTCATCAAAACTCTGGCGACGGATTTCTCGAGAGCGAATTTCTTGAATTTCAACCCCTTCTTTTTTGACTTGTGCTTCAGCAATCTGGCGAAAATTGCTTTTAATATTGCCTGTTACAATATCTTGGGCAGGAATATCTCTTAACATCCGGGTAATTCGACAATAAGCGGGCGTATTTTTTAAAGTAAAAGTGGTGATAGCCAACATCTCTTCATAATCATAGGGTTGCCATTTGCCTTCTTGGTAATATTTCATTAGTGGGGCACTAGCAATCAGAGAACAAGGATAAATTTTTAACTCATCTGGGCGAAAATCTTTGTTTGTAAAAAGTTTTAAAAAATCTTTTTGATCTTGCTTAACCGTTCTGCCATATAAATTAGCCATCCAGTGGACGTGAATTTTGAAACCCAGCTGACGTAAAATAGAAAAAGCCTGTTTTGTTTCGGCTACTCCATGACCCCGACGGTTTAATTTTAAAATTTTATCATCGAGAGCTTGTACACCCAACTGAATTTTGGTTGCTCCTAATCGACGCAAATCAAGCGCACTTTGTTGAGTAATTTCATCCGGTCGAGTTTCTAAGACCAAACCGACACACCGAGATCTAGCTGTTTCATTTTTTTCTTGAGCGTTCAATAATTTTAACCAAGTAGCTCTCTGCCAGTCACTAATACCAGCTTTTTTTTCTGGTTCTAAATAATGTTTAGTAATTAATTGATTATATTTTTCCCTGACCAATTGTTCATCTAAATCTAACTTTTCTAACAAAGCTAAATTTTGCTTGGCATCACTGCTCATATAGGGCAAAGCTAATTTTTTAATAGCTATTTCATATCGGCGACGAATTATTACTGATCGATCTTGCTGGCCAAAATCGTTCATTGCTTTAAAACATTGCTCAATAAACCATAGGCGATATGTTTCTGGATAATTGGTCCAAGTCCCACCCAAAACAATTAATTCTACTTTGTCGGTACGATGACCCATATCGGCCAAAGCCGTTAAGCGACTTATCACTTGCAAATATGGATCGAAAAAATTTTTTTCTGCTCGCTGCGCTCCCGGTTCCTCAGCTAAATAACTTTTAGGCATGCGCAAGTCGTTTGGACAAAACAAACAATTGCCTGGACAAGGGTAGGGCTTAGTCAAAACTGTGACTGGAGCCACACCAGAGACACTGCGGGTTGGTTTTAATCTTAACTGTTGCACCAATTTGCCATATGGTTTATTAGGGTAAAGTTGGCGATAAGCATTAATAATTTCGGTTTTACTAAAAAAACCACCAGCTGTTTTTGGATATTTTTTGATCAAAGTTAATGTTTTGGGCCAAGATAAATTTAAATTAGTTTCTAGGCACTGCACTAATTTAAATATAATCTCTTGATCTTCATTTTTAGACATCGAACTTTATTATACCCTGCAATTAGCTTTTATTTGCTAAAATAAGCTAGAGTGCAAAAAAAAATTGTCGCCAAACTCAACCAACTTAATAAAAACTTTTATCAAAACGTGGCTGATGATTTTAGTGACAGTCGTCAATATTTCTGGCAAGGCTGGCAAAAAATTCCCTATTTTTTAAAAAAAAATATTAAAAGTTCAAAAAAAATTCAGATTTTAGATATCGCTTGTGGCAACGCTCGCTTTGCCCAGTTTCTTAAAGAACAAAATCTTAATTTTCACTATCTTGGTTTAGATAATTCTGTAAAATTACTAAAAATTGCTCAAGAAAAAATCGATAGCGGAAAAATTAATGGGCAAGTTATCAATTTTGATTTAATTGCCAATTATTTAAAAAATAAAAAAATTAATTGGCCAGTTGATCAAAAATTTGATTTGATAGTGGCCTTTGGCTTAAGCCATCACTTACCGAGTTTTGAATTACGTTTAGAATTTTTTCAATCACTAAATAATTTATTAGCAGATGATGGCTTATTAATAATCAGTAATTGGCAATTTGCCAATGATCAGCGTTTTCAAAAAAATATTTTAAATTGGCAAAAAATTAAAAAAAATTCAAAAATAAATATTTTTCAAAAAATAAAGTTAAAAAAACTATTAAAAAATCTTGAAAATAATGATTATTTATTAGATTGGCGAAAAAAAGAAAAAACTTCTACAAAAAAAGAATTAATTCGTTATTGTCATTATCTTGACAATCAAACTAGCAACAATTTGTTTAAAAAAGCTGGCTTTCAAATATTAGATCAATTCTTAGCAGATGGTAAATCTCAGCAGCTCAATAACTATTTTGTTTTGAAAAAAGCTAATTAAACAATTATAATAACAGGCTGTTACTTCTTAACATTGCCCGATCGTCTAATGGCAGGACAGAGGCCTTTGAAGCCTTTAATCATGGTTCGAATCCATGTCGGGCATATTTTGTAGAAATGTGCTTAAATGTTTACTATTATAACCATAATTAAATTTGATTAGATTCTGTGCAAATGATTTAATGACTTTATGAAAAAGAGATTTTTATTCTTAGTTTTTGTTATTTTAGTTGTTTTGGCTACTTTCACTCTTTACAATGACACTTTACCACAAATTCCTAAGGATAATTCTTATTTTCAACAAAACTCTATAAGTACAAGTTATGAAACGATTGATTATCTTATAGAAATATCTTTAGGTACCGAGTTTGGACAAAATCAAAATAGAAATCAACCAACATTGATTAAATGGGTAAAGCCAGAAGTCACAATAAAACTACATGGTGATTTTAATCAAGCATTAAATGATTGTCTAGATCAGGTTATTTCTGATTTTAATAATCTCAGTCAGACAACTAAATTAAGCCTTAATGCTGAACAAGGGGACATTGATCTTTACCTTATACCAAAGGAGCAATTTTCTACGATAGAATCAAACTATGTCGCAGATAATGAAGGATTTTTTTGGTTTAATTGGAATGAAGATAACGTCCTAACTAAAGCAACAATACTTATTAACAGCAACGATTCTTCTCGAGACAAAGAAAGATGTCATCTTATCCGAGAAGAATTAACTCAGAGCATGGGTTTAGCTCAAGATTCATATAAATACGAAGATAGTATTTTTTATGCTCCATGGACAACCACATTAACTTATGCTGATATTGATAAAAAGATTATTCAATTACTATATAGCTCAGGACTTAAACCCAAAATGACTGAACAAGAAATTAGGGACTATTTTATGGTTAAAGAATAATTTAAATTTGAGGTGTGCTTATTACTATTAGATTCACAATCTTCATTCAAACTGAAACTCATAAAAAAAATTCTTACATAGTCCACTAGTGCCATCAACCCTTAGAGGTTCACTTGGACGCTAGAACTAAAAAATTTTAGCTATTGTCTAATTTCCTGACAATATTTTGAAAGCCAATTATTAATATAATTTGGCTGAGATAATCTTGCTGTTGCTTGGTTGCGCATTTTATTTAAATCACTTTCTGGTGGAAAATAATCATTTAATAAATCCAAAAGCTGATCTGGATATAATGCTCCTATACTCAATAATTTGATGAAAGATCTTACAATTTCGTTATTTAAAACCTTAGGAACCTTATCTTTTTCATCAGGATCATAAATCAACTCATCTGCTAAGCCTCTTTGATCTGACATATCTAAAGAAGTAGTGATTGTATGAATTTGCACACCATACTTTTCCATCAATTGATTAATTAAATTCCTGTTTTTGTCAATGGAACTCCCTTGGTCTATCATCATTATTACGTTAACATTGGCAGATCCAGGATTTTCGATTTTAGTTTTTATTAAAGGTAAAATATTTCCTAAAAAAACAATCACAGAATTTCCACTTTTAGCTTCCTCAACAAAAGTAATATTTTTTCCTATGTTTTTTTCATCAGCTAAGACTTGTTCAGTAATTTTTACTTTTTCTTCAATATCTGGATTCCTCATCGAATCTTTTAAAATATCTCTTTGCGTTCCTATAGGCAAATAGATTCTGAAGCAGATTTTGGAGAAATATTATTTATAAACTGTAAAATTGATTCATCTTGACGTTGTTTATATTTTTCAACCCATTTTTTTTCATGATTAAAAATACTCATTGTGATATTTTATCAAAAATAATAAGTCATTTTAATAGATGAACTCGTAAAAATTACTTGGTAATGGATATAAGGGCAAACTGCGATTATTCAGAATAATTTTAGACATTTCTCTAAAGGCATATTCTTCAGACGAATCAGATCCATCATATTTTCCAGTATAACTAAGTTCAGCGTTCAAGGTTTCTTTGACATGTTTATGAAAATAAGCATGAGCTCGCTCTTCTATACCTGTAAAAATAGCCATTGCATCCGGCGTAGTACAAACGCCTAGTCTAATTAAATGAGCATTGGTTCTTCTACATCCATTAAGAGTTTGTTTGTATTTTTTTATGTGGGCAACTAGATCTGTTATTAGTTGAAAAGAAACTATGACACAATCTTTTTCCTCAACATAGCAAATAACGTTATTTTCTCCATTATATGATGGACATAAATGAAGGGGAGTAACGGGATCGGCATTACCCACGTGTCTATCAAAAATACTTTGTCCAAATCTAAAAGGTTTTAACCATAAGAGAAACTCTTCTTCTGTGAGTTTAAACTCACTTTCTCTATTGGACTCTGGGTTTTTCATTGGAGCATTATATCAAAAAACAAATTTTTCGTTACAAGAAATTATGATATACTTGTATATATTAAAATTTAGTCAGGCAAGATTCTATGGCAAAAGAGAATTTAACAACCAGTCTGTTCCAGAAGCTAGCATTCAACAAAAAGAATAATTATTAATATTGTATAAGCTGTCAAAAAGCTATTTCTGTTGTAACATTATCTTGTGTTGATTAAATTATTCAAAAAAATTCAAAAACAAAAATATTATCACTCATTGGTTCTAATTATTATCTTTTCATTGGCTGCGTACTTGCGCTTTACTCATCTCAATTGGGATCAGGGACTCGCGCTTCATCCCGACGAGCGCAATATTGCTGCCGCTGTTACTCGATTAAATTGGCCAACAACTACTGATCCAGAATTTTATGTTTACAATGGTTTGCCACTTTTTTTGGCAGATATTAGTTCACAAATCATTAGTTGTTTAACCAATAATATCCGCTGGCAAACAGATTATGGAAAAATTAATCTAATTACTCGATCATACTCGGCATTATTTTCTTTGTTAAGTGTTTTATTTTTTTACTTAATTGCTCAAAAAATCTTTAAGAAAAAAATCAGCCTCCTACTCACTTTTCTAGCCAGCACTACTGTAGCTTTGATTCAACATGCCCACTTTGGTGTCACTGAAAGCTTGTTACTACTAGAGTTGTTAATTTTATCTTGGCTATCAATCAGATTAATTAAAGAAAAAAGTCAATGGTTGCTACTGGCGATGGCGATAATTCTAGGAAATAGTTTAGCCACCAAAAGCTCTGCATTAGCTTTTGCCATTATCCCCATTGTTGTTATTTTGATGATTTATCCATTAAGCTTAAAAACTATTTTTAAGTTAATCATTTTTTTTAGTATTACCACCCTCGTCTTTTATATCCTGTCACCTCATACTTTTTACCATTTTCAACAGTTTTTGCTAACTATGCGCTATGAACAAGCCATTGCCAGTGGTCAACAACAAATTTTTTATACTATGCAATTTATTGATACCAAACCTTATTTGTTCCAGATTAAAACACTTGTTTGGCAAAGTTCGTTGCCATTATTATTAACTGCTGGCTGGGGTTTTTGCCTATTTTTAAAAAATAGACAAAAATATCGAGTTCTTTGGCCATTTATGCTGTTTTCTGTTTTATACTTTCTCTACGTTGGCACTTGGCATGCTAAATTTAATCGTTATTTAATTCCCGTTATTCCAGCTTTAATTTTATTAACTGGTCTCACTCTTGATCAATTTAAAAATCACAGATTAAAAAAGATCTTGATTGTTATATTGTTGCTGACTCATGCTTTGTGGGCTTGGGCTTTTATGCACATTTATCAAACAGAACACATTAGGATTACCGCTTCACGCTGGATTGAAAATAATGTCAGTGAACAGAGTGTCATTCTTCATGAAGAGAGGGATGAGCGTTTACCAGTAATTCTTAACAAGACCATAAATTATCAATATTTACTCTTAGAGCTTTATCAGGTTGATAATTTAGAAAAAATTTATAAATTAAGTGAACAATTAAGCAAAGGAGATTATTTAATTATCGCCAGTCAACGACTTTATCATCCTATTTCCAAAAGTAATAAACATCCATACACCAATAATTATTATCAATTATTATTTGCAGAACAGCTTGGTTACCAAAAAATTGTTGAATTTAGTTCTGATCCCAATTTATTTGGTATCAAGATTAAAGATGATGGAGTAGAGGAAACCTTTAAAGTATTTGACCACCCCACAATTTATATTTTCAAAAATATTGATCGTTTAGCTAAAGAGGCATTATATAAAAAAATTATGCAAAACAATTAGCGTTTGTTGGTTTTTTGATGATAATTCTTTACCACATTTAATCGACTAATAAACACCCCAATTAAAATTAGTAAAATAATTTCAAAATAAATTAAATACTCATAATAAAAATTGGATAAAATAAAACCACCAATAATTGGCCCAATAATTTGTGCAATACTGCCTAGTGAACTAGCAACACCCAGTACCGCGCCCTGTTCCTTGTCTGAAGCTTTTCTAGAAATATTACCCATCATAATTGGTCTAAACAGCCCCCAACCCATGGCTAAAAACATTAATGGTAAAAAAAATAATTCTTTTCGTTGAATAATTGCCAAAATTAAAAAAGAAAATAATAAAGAAGAAAAAGAAAAGTACAATAGTTTTTTTTCACCAAATTTGTTGATTAATGCTTTTAAGATCCCACTCTGCATAATGATGGTGATTAAACCAATGCCAGTTAGTAACAAACCCATATCTTGGGCGTTCAAGGCAAACTTCTGGTTACCATAAATGGCCAGATTACTAGTCATAATCACTTGAGTAGATAAAAACAAAAACATAATTAAAAACAAATCGCGTAATTTAGCTCTATTAAAAAATTCTGCAAAACCTTTTAATTCAAACATTTCCCAAGAAATTTTAAAACGAGGTTTATTTGCAGCTTTAGTTTTAACGGTTTCTTTTAATAATAAAATTGTCATAAAAATAGTTAAGACAGATAAAAAGGTAGCTAAAAAAGCAGGTATGGCGTAAGAAAAACGCTCAGCTAAAAAACCTCCTAAAGCTGGACCAACCAAAAAGCCAAAACCAAAAGCCATGCCACTTAAACCCATGGCGGCTGATCTATTTTTTTTAGTGGAAATATCAGTTAAATAAGCTTGAGCAATAACAAAATTACTACCAAATAAACCATCTACTAAGCGAGAGACAACTAACCACCAGACTGAATCAGCTAACGCAAAAATTAAAAAGCTTAAGGCGGTCATTACTTGTGAAAAAATCAATAATGGTTTTCTACCATATACATCTGATAATCTACCCATAATCGGCGACATAAAAAACTGGAAAAAAGAAAAAACAGCCAATATAAAGGAAATTTGTAAGGGACTGGCTCCTAATTCTTTAGCATAAAAGGGTAAGAAAGGTAAAATTAAAGAAAAACCCAAAACCTCAGTCACTTGGATCAGAAACAAAGTCAGATAGTCTTTTCTCCAAAAAAACTTCATTTTATTCTTTCAATTTTTTAGATATCAATTAAAAATTGCCGAAGAGATAATTCTAACAAAAAAAAGAATATTTAGCCAAGCCGATTTATATATCAAAATATATCAATATGTATATAAAATATACAAGATATATCAATTAAAAAGCCCGTTATCAGCAATTAGCAGAGATCTGGTTTGACTGCTAAGATTTTACTCAAAAATATCAGACAATATGATATACTAGTAAACTCTAATTATTAATTATGAAAAAAGATACAATCATTTTCATTGCTGCTAGCTTAGTTTTGGGCACTATTTTGATTATTAGTTTAAACAAGATAAAACCACAAAACGATACTTTAGTTGAGAACGATAGTCTTAATCAATTGGATAACATTGATAACAGCAATGCTAACGATGTCGAGCAATTAATACCAAATCAAGTACAAGAACAGGATTACAGTATGCCAGCAACCTTATCTGCCAATCAAGCTTTAAGCAAACCTGAAATGATGATCGACGTCAATAAAACTTATTTGGTCACTCTTAACACCGACCAAGGCTCAATTGTCATAGAATTAGACACTCAACACACTCCAATCACTAGTAATAATTTTGTCTATTTAGCAGAAAAAGGTTTTTATAATAATACAACTTTTCACCGGGTAATCGATGGGTTTATGATTCAAGGCGGTGATCCTCGTGGTGACGGGACTGGTAGTCCTGGTTATCGTTTTGCTGACGAAGATTTTGTTGGTGAATATCAGCGAGGTACGGTGGCGATGGCTAATTCTGGACCAAATACTAATGGTAGTCAGTTCTTTATCATGCATGAAGATTATCAACTGCCCAAGGATTATGTTATTTTTGCCAAAGTGGTAGAAGGTATAGAAGTGGTAGATACCATTGCTACGGCTCCTGTAGAAATCAATCTTTCTGGAGAAAAATCTCGACCCGTCAATCCAGTTGTGATAGAATCGGCAGTAGTAACAACACAGTAGATGCCCAAAAAAAGTTCAGAAGCCCAAGATAAATTACCGTTTCAATACCCTAAAGACACAAAAGCAAATTCTGCACAATTAGATTCTTCCAAAAGAAAACATCAAAATTTTACAAGAGATATCCACCGCATTGATACTATCCATAATGCAGTTTATGGCAAACCAGTCACAGAGAAAAAACCAGATCAAAATAAACCAGCAATAGCCAATCTTTTTGGAGAATTTTTGAGACGGAATCAAGCTAAAATCGCCAGATTGAGAAAAGAATATGATAAAACTGGCACAATACCTCCACAATTTAATGCTGATCAAAAAACAAGAGAATTGTTTTTAAAATTAATTGGAATTAGATAAACAGTTATTAATTAAATAAAACTGTCAATTGCTTGAGTCAGATTAACTTTTTCTGGAAATTGTTCTACTAGGCTTTTGTTTTGCAATTGCTTTAATTCTTGATGATAGGCTAGTCGTTGTTGATCGTGATAAAAAAGACCAAGTTCAATTGGCTCTCTTTTTAACACCCGTTTAATGGCCATTTCTCGATTAGCCGAATCATAATCGGCTTCCAGAGCTTGGGTGTGTTCTAAATACCATTTACTGTCTTGCGTTTTATTGAAGCTGGGACAGGGTTGTAAAATATCAATCAAAGAAAAACCTTCGTGCAGAATCGCTTGTTTCATCAATTTAATTAATTCTTGCAACTGGCCAGCAAAAGCTCTAGCTACAAAACTAGCGTTTGCACCAATGGCTAAAGCTAGGGGATTAATGGCTTCTTCGATGACTCCGTGAGGAGTAGATTTACCAACCGTTCCTTTTTTACTAGCCGGTGACGTTTGCCCAGTGGTTAAACTGTAACGTTCATTATTGTGTACAAAAACACTAATATCGTGATTGCCTCTAGCTGCAGCTATTAAGTGGTTAAAGCCCTCTCCATACAAATCGCCATCACCACCAGTCACTATGACTTTTAATCGGTGATTAGCCAACTTAATACCTATAGCGTTAGCAATAGCCCGACCATGTAAGGCATGGAAGCCGTTAATTTTAATAAAATCTGCCATATTACCACTGCAACCAATGCCAAATAAAACTACCACGTCTTTATATTCTAGATCCAATTCAATTAGAGCCTTTTTTAGGGCAGTTAAAATACTAAAATTACCACATCCAGGACACCAAGTGGGAGAAATGGGCGAGAGTAGTTCTTGAATTTGCATATATAACTTATTTAATTTGATAAACTTCGCTAATTGGTTCACCTGCTAGCCATTTTACTAAATCTTCTGCATAAAAAGGTCGACCATCATAGCGCAATAAACTCTTAATTTTTTTTAATTGACTGTTGGCTTTTAGTAAGTGAGCTAATTGGGCTGTCGCATTACCCTCAATAGTGTAAACCGTTTGTTTACCTTCATTAATTTTCTGCCAATCAAAAAGTTTTTCAAAGTCATCCGTTAAAAAAGGCGCTACACAAGGTAAATGAATGATAGCGGGTTTCTTAATTGGCTTATCGTTTAATAAACTTAATAATTCTTGTAAAACATTAATTGTTGAACCAAAACTAATTAAAATTGTTTCTGCCTCTTGTGGTGAGGCACCAAACACTACCGGTTTGGGCAATTCAGCTAACATTGTTTCAATTTTGCGCAGTCGCTTATCCATGGCTTGTTTGGTCACCGTTGATTCTTCAGTAGCAAAACCCTCTTGATCGTGTTCATATGAATTGGCCAAATAAACAGTTTTATTTAAACCAGGAATGGCTCGAGGAGAAATACCAGTTTTTGTATCCACATAGCGCAAATACTTTTTGTCGCCAGTAATTGTCGTATCATCTAACAATGAAAAACGCTGATTATCGACTGGCCACTTGGGTTGAGGCATACTCTGTTGAGACTCCAATATATATTTGTCAGATAAAATAAAAACCGGCAATTGATATTTTTCAGCTATCTCAAAAGCTAATCTACTTAACTGATAATGCTCTAAAACTGTTCCTGGAGTAAAAACTACTTTAGGAAAATCACCATGACCAACATGGATAATAAAATTTAAGTCTGCTTGAGAACTCCAGGTTGGTAAACCAGTGGCAGGACCAGGGCGCATTGCTTCTAGAATTACCAAGGGTAATTCTGCTACTCCAGCCAAAGAAGTTGCTTCTACCATTAGTGCATAGCCACCTCCAGAACTACCAGTCATGGCTCTTACTCCTGCAAAAGAAGCACCCAGCGCTTGATTAATCGCTCCAATTTCGTCTTCACTATGTTTAACCACTAATGGATAATCTGTTTGTTGAGCCGCCAAATAATGTAACAAACCAGTAGCAGGTGTCATAGGGTAAGCACTAAAAAACTGCACACCAGCCGCGATTGCTCCTAAACCAACCGCTTCATTACCAGTTAATAAAAGATCTTTTTTTGTGGATTGATTAAGCTGTAAAACTTTGTTTTGACGCTTAACTAAACTAGTTGTTAATGATTTTTCCAACTCATTACAGGCTAAATCTACAGCTTGCAAATTTTTAACAATCGTTTTTTTAAAAGCGGCAAATTCTTTTTTGATTAAATCAGTTAATTTAGTTAAATCAAAAGCAAAGAATTTAGCACTCGCTGCAATTGCCATCATGTTAGTGGTCAACGCCTCACCAACTTCTTGCTTAGCCAATTGACTAAAAGGAATAGTAATCACTGTTGTTTTGAGTTGAGGGTATTGGCTTTGATCAAAGTTTTTGGCATTAATTATTACCACCGACTGTTCATCTAACGCATCTAAATGAAAGTCTAAAAATTTCTGATGAAAAAGTATTAAAAGATCCAAGTGACGACGCTGACAATGAGCTTCATCACTTGATGCAAATACTTGACCAGTCTGGTGACCACCCCTGATTAAAGAAGGATATTCATAATAATTAAAAACCTTTAAACCGTGATGTTGACAAAGTTTGGCAAAGAACTTGGCCGCCAACATTACCCCATCACCGGCTTTACCAGCAATTTTCCAATTTAACTCAATTTTTTCCACATCTGCATTGTAGAAGGAATGCTAAAATTGGTCAATAGAGATTCAAATAAAAATCTGTTAAAATAAGTCTGTTTAATAATTGTATAAAGATCAATATGAAAAATCTTTTAATTTATGGCACTCTCACTGGCAATACTGAAAGTGTGGCGCAACAGATCAAAAAAATAGTTGAAGAATCTGGAAAAGAGTTAGAAATTAAAAATATCAACCAAACAAGCACTGAAGATATCGCTGCAGTCGAAAATTTATTAATTGTGGCTTCTTCAACTTGGGATGACGGTTTACCTTGCAGTGATATGGCTGATTTTTTAGAAGAAAACGGCCAAGATTTACCAGATCTCACCGCTAAAAAACTAGCTTTCTTTGGTTGTGGTGATAGCAACTATGTTCAATTTTGTAAAGCGGTTGATATTTTGGAAGAAACTTTCACCAACAAGGGTGGACAAAAAATCTGTAATAATCTCAAAATTGACGGTTATATTGAAGATAACAGCAACCAGGATAAAATCAAAAGCTTCGCCACCAACTTAATTCAATCTCTTTAATCTGAAAGTTTAGTTAAAATAAACAATTAATTGTTTATTTTTTGATTTTGATAACAGTAGTTTTTCTTTTGTGCTGATTAATAGCTTTTTTACCAGCAGTTTTAGCTTGTCCAACTAACTTTTTGGCTGTCTTTTGGGCACTCTTAACCGTTCTTCTAGCAAAATTTTCAGGATTTTTTTTAACTTCAGCCAAAGTCTTTTTGGCTTTAGTTCGATTTTTTTCATCAGAAAAAAACACTGCTGCTGCTCCAGCGACTGCACCTACAATTAATGGAATTAGACCTTTTCTGTTTTTTGCCATAAAATTTCCTTTCATATTAATGCTTACTTTAGTTTAACTCTTTTTGCGCGAAGACACAAATGATTAATTGACAGTGATTAGGGATAAAGAATCTGTTCTTCTATGAGCCACGTCTTTAGCAAAGGAAGCAATAATTAATACTTGTTCACCTTTTTTAACAATTTTGTGTTTTTTAAGACTATTAATTAATTCATCCTCTGTATGATAAGAGAAAAAATCTGTACCAATTAAAATCGGATCGATGCCAAATGATAACGACAATTTGTTGAAAGCATGTTCATTAGCTGTCAAAGCTTTAACTTGAATTCCCGGTCTAAAACGAGAAAAAGTTTTAGCCGTTCGTCCAGTTCTGGTTAATAACACCATGTTATCAATATTATCTGGTCGATTTTCCAAAAGATTAAAAGCTGCATAAGTAATAGCACTTACACAATCTTGACCAGTGAATTCCCAAAGATGATTTTCCGCATAAGGTTCATTAAATAAAGCGATTTTACTTTGGGCTTCAACACATTTGACTGGATACTTGCCCAAAGTGGTTTCTCCAGAAAGCATCACTGCATCTGTTCCGTCATAAATCGCATTGGCTACATCACTTACCTCGGCACGAGTGGGTCGGGGATTGAAAGTCATGCTCTCCAGCATTTGAGTAGCCGTGATCACTGGTTTACCAGCTGCTCGAGATTTTTGAATAATTAACTTTTGCCAAAAGGCTAGTTGTTCAAAAGGCACTTCCACTGCCAAATCTCCTCTCGCTACCATAATTCCATCTGAAGCTTCAATAATTTCATCTAGATTATCTAAAGCTGCTTGATTTTCAATTTTGGAAACAACATCAGTATGTAAATTACGTTTCTTTAATTCATCTCTTAAAATGGCAATGTCTGTTTTATTTCTAACAAAAGACAAACCAACAAAATCAATGTCTGCATCAGTCATATTATCTAATTGAATTAAATCATTATCAATTAGCGAGGGCATATCAATCACAATTCCGGGAGTATTCATGGTTTTACGATGTTTAATAACACAAGGATTAAGCGTTCTAGCTATTAAACTTTTAGCTTCTTTTTTAGTAATTTTAAATTCACAAATTCCGTCATCTACAGAAACTAAATCTCCAACCTGAATAGCGTCAACCACTATTTGCGGAATATTCATCTCTTTTTCGGCTGGATCACCAGACACAAATTTCACTTCATCATCTTTTTGCACATCGAAGCTTTTTTCATTTTTTAGATTAATTCTAATTTCCGGTCCTTGTAAATCCAGTAAAACTCCAACTGATTTATCAAGTTCTCTAGCCACTTTTTTAACTCGACGAATACGCTCCAAATGCCATTCTGGTGTACCATGTTTGGTATTGAAACGAGCAATATTCATACCTGCCAAGATCAGTTCTTTCATAATGTCTTCAGTTTCAGTAGCGGGACCAAGAGTTGCAATTACTTTGGTTAATTTAGGCATTTAATTCCTTCTTTTTATTTTCTTTAATAATTTCCTCGAAATTTTCAAGACTTTAAACAAGATATTATCCCTTGAACTCAATAGATAATCAAGCAGAACTTGTCTGTTGATTAACGAAGATTTGTCTTACAATTTTGTGGATCACTATTCTGACTGATACATGTTTCTCTAGAACTAGCCTTAGCTCGTCTTTTGAACAACTTGTTATTATTCAATAATTTGGGGATTCTTTTTAGTAATTTTGTTTTGGCCAAAAACCAGTGACGACTTAATATTTGATTTTTTTGCTGATTAGTCATACCTAACCGTTCATTATAACAAAATATATCAAAAAATCAAGTACAAAATTTACTCATAATTACTTTTTTTACTCAAGTAAATTAGGAAAAATATTTTTTAAAAAAGCCTCTAGCACTGCTTGTTTTTTGCCAGCATAAGGTTCAGCTTGCCAAATCAAACGTGGAGAAGAATTTAATTCCAAAATAGCATAATCTTCGGACTTCTGACTGCTATAAATATCTTTAGTTAAAAAATCAATTCCTGACCAAGTTAAACCAGGTATAGCTTGGACAGCCTTGATGGCAATTTTCTTGACTGAAGGATGGACTTGATCGGTCACATCAATAGTGTCGCCACCTAAAGAAATATTCAAACTGCTGTGTGGTCGAAGAAATACTTGCTGATTTTTTTTCGGCACGGTGCTTAAGCTGAGTTTATTTTTTGCTAAGAAATCTTTCATTTTCTGATCAATTTCAATTTTAAATAAAGGCTTATCTTCTTTTTTACTACCTCTTTTTTGATCCTTATTTTTGAACTCAATTAATTCCTTAATACTGCGTTGTCCATCACCCCATACATTGGCAGGTAAACGTTCAATGATGCTCACCACTTGCTCGCGATTAGTTAAAATTCGATATTCTTTACCATCAAACATTCTCTCCACTAAGGCTCTTTTTTCACTCGAGCGATCATAAGCAAAACTTTCTTTAAGCGCTGCCAAATATTGTTGCTGAATTTTAATATTGGTCGTAACAGCAATCGCCTCTGAACCATCAATAGCTTTAACCACCAATGGTTTTTTCAGCTTATCAAAAATTTCTAATTGATATTCTGCAGAATCACCGTCTTTTAACAAATATCCTTTAGGAACTGATAGGCCTGCCCTGATTAATAGATTTCTCGTGATAGTCTTATTTTGACAACAAATTTGAGCAGTGGCTGTGGTATGAGGAGGGGTACGATGATAAAGATAAACTTCTTGATTTTGATAACTAAGCTTAACTAATTCTGTATAGGGAATTCGTTCAACCCTAATGTTTAATTCTTGAGCTTTTTTTATAATCGCTAAAACATCACTAATGACTTTTTTAGATTTTTTATCTTCTGCCAAAGCCCGTCTTTGATAATAAACACTCACCTTATCCTTTTTTTCTGAATTTATTAAACACCACAACTACCAAAATTGCCAACAATAATACTGCCAAACCAATTAGTGGTCGATACAATAACCAGGACACGCCAATAACAATCAAAGATAAAACTAAAGCAATAATGGCACTCAATAACTTACTAGCAAAACGAAATATGTTGGCAAAAAAAGGAATGACACTCAACAAAGTTGATAAGGGAATTAATAGCGTATTAATTCCAACATAAATCATGAAAAAACCCAACAAGCGAATTATCCAAGTCACTAATCGATTACTTTGCACAGCACCTTCAAACATTGCCTCCGCGGACACTTCACCCAATCTAATCATTTCAATATTTTTACCATTGGCAGTTTGATGGGGTTGAAGAGTTTCTCCTTTTTGTTGAGAAATGACACTGATTATTCCTGGCCTTAAAATTTGATACCAAACTCGAACATCAGCAATTTCCGGTTTGCTTGGATCTTGACTTTGATAAAGATAATTATTAAAAATTTGCCATTGCTCTTGTTGGGCGTAAGGTAAAGCACTCAAAAGATCACTAGATAAATCTAAGCGTTGATAATCAGACAGTGAATCTAGTAAACGAGTGGGGAGAGTATAAGCGCCCACACTCACTAGATCAGCCACTTGTTCAAAATTCTCCAGTGGTTTACTGACAGGATTACGATGACTGCCGGCTTCCTGAAAACTTTGTGAGTCTATTAAACGATCATCCCAAACTTGTTTGTAAGTATAGCTAGTAGTGGTCTCAGTACCACCACCAATTTTTTCTACAGTTTCAGTCTCTTTCTCTTCTGACCACTGATAAATTTCCACAATTCGCTTAAGTTTTAAGGCATTTTCACTAATAGCAAAAGTGTCATCATTTAACACACTAGGGGTTCGAGCTTCACCGGTAAAATGAATCAATTTTCCATCTTGATCAGGGTCAATTGTTTCTGCATCACTAGTTTCAACAACAGCAGCCCCTTCTTTTAAACTGCGACGAATTTGAATATCTCGTCCTTCATTCCAAATTAAAATGGGAAAAGCAAGAATAAAGAGCACCAAACCAGTTAATATTCCTCTCACCGAACTGCCTAATCGTTGAAACCAAGAGCGCTTGTCAATTGTAGTAGTTTTAGATGGAAATTCTTGTTCTGTCATATGAGATAGTGTAGCACAAATTTACCTGACTTATTATATAATTTAGCCGTGGACAAAGTAAAAAACGCCCTGCTTTTAATTATAATTTTACTAATAGCTACTGTTTTTAGATTTGTTGGTCTGGATTGGGATCAAGGACATTTTTTGCATCCTGACGAACGCTTCCTAAACATGACTGTTCAAGAGCTGAATCTGCCAAAAAATCTGAGAGAATATTTTAATCCCCAATTATCTGCTCTTAATCCACGCAATATTGGCCGAGATTTTTTTGTCTATGGTAATTTTCCTATCTCACTCAATAAATTAGTCAATGAGTTCTTGAAAATAGAATCTTTAGCAGATGTCACCATAACTGGAAGAGTTTTGTCTGCTTTGGCTGATTTAATGATTATTCCACTACTTTATTTAACAATGTTATTACTGGAAAAAAATATTAATGATCAAAAATTTAAGATTCATCCACATAGTAAATTTTGGGCTAGTTTAATTTATGCCTTAATGGTTTTACCTATCCAACAAGCTCATTTTTTTACTACTGATATTTTTTTAAATCTTTTTGTTTTTGCTAGTTTTTATTTTAGTTTGAAATATTTTTTTGAAAAAAAACTAGTTTACCCAATACTGGCTGGAGTTTTTTTAGGATTAGCTTTAGCCAGTAAAATTACTGCTATTTTTATTGTGCCTTTGAACATTAGTCTGTTGATCTTAAATAATTGTTGGCCAATCACTGAGTGCCTGCAAAAAAAAGAAATTAAAAAAAACATTAAACAAATATTGACTATTATCTTTGTATTTGTCACGACTGCCTATTTGTCATTACGACTAGCTGCACCATACATGTTTGAAACTGCTTCTTTTTGGCAAATTAATTTAAATAGTGATTTTATCGCCAATTTGCAAGAGCTTAAAAGTTACAGCGGAAATGATGTTTGGTATCCGCCGGCTATTCAATGGATAAATCGCTCTATTTTCTTTGGTTTAAAAAATTTATTAATTTTTGGTTTGGGGCTTGTGACTGCTGTTTTTAGTATTTTAGGCATAAAATTTTTGCTCAAAAAAATTATCTTATTATATAAAAATTCTAAGTTACAAAAAAAATTATTAATCTTTGCTCTAATCCTGTTTTGGCTTGCCGCTTTTATGGTTTATTATTCGCAACAATTTGTCCAATCAATGAGATATTACTTAATGATTTATCCTTTTTTTGCCATCATAGCTGGACTAGAAATTAGTCAGTTGTTAAGCAATATCAAACGTCCTGTGAAATGGTCAATTGTTGTGGCTCTTATTCTAGGAGTTTGGCCCTTAATGTTCATTTCTATTTATATTAAACCTCATTCTCGCATTCAAGCTTCACAGTGGATCTATCAAAATATTCCCTCTGGCAGCTTAATCTTAACTGAGTACTGGGATGATGCTTTACCACTTCATTTGGCCAGTTTTCAACAACAATATGAAACTTATCAGTTGCCAGTTTTTGCCAGTGACAATGAACAAAAATGGCTTGAAATGCAAGAAAATTTAGATCGAGCTGATTATTATGTTTTGTCGTCTAATCGAGCTTGGGGAAGTATCATGAGAGTACCAGAAAAATATCCAAAAATGAGCCAGTTTTATCAAGATTTATTTGCTGGTCAGAGTAACTATCAATTAGTAACTGAATTCAATTCTTATCCGAGCTTAGAATATTTGGGCATAGACATCAGCTTTATTGATGCTTGGGCCGAAGAAGCTTTTAGTGTTTACGATCATCCACAAGTTTTAATTTTTAAAAAAATTAATTAATTTCTCTTGTGAGTCTTGATAATTAAAGTACTTTAAAACTTCATTATAATATTGATCAAAACCTGATAATCCATTCAGCATTGTATCAATTTTCTTAGCTAAATCATCTGGGTTATTGGGCTCAAATAATAAGCCAAAAGTGCTTTGCCGAACCGGATCTCTAGCTCCTGGTATGTTGGATACTAAAACTGGAGTTTTTTGGGCCATAGCTTCAGCTTGGACCAAACCGAAGCATTCAGATCGAGAAGGTAAAACAAACAAATCAATCAATTGATAAAAGCTTTGCAGTTGTTTGTCATCTAAAAGACCCAAAAAAAATAAATTATTTTTTAATTGAGTGATTAAATGCCCTTCTTTCACAAAAGTTTTTTCATAAACAATATCAGTCTCACCAGCAAAAACTAAACAAAAATCTTTTCTTGTTTGACGAAGTTTAATAGCCGCTTTTAATAAAACATCAAAGCCTTTTTCTTCAACAAACCTACCAGCAAAAGCAATCAAAAACATTTTTTTGTTTTTAATTTTTTCTAACTTATTTTTTAATCTTGAGTCCAATTGTCGACTAGTTTCTTGGTTTAAAAAATAGGGCAATGGAGGAATAAAAGCTTGGGTTTTTTGAGGGAATTTACCCAATAATCGAGAGTGTTTAGCGTAGTCATTGGTGTAAGTAGCCAATTGCTTAGCCATCATAAAACTAAGCAAACTTGCTATATTAAAAAATTTCTCAATCACATAATTTAATTTTCCTTTGGGTAAAATTAAATCTCCTTGATGAAAAATCAATAATTTTTTCTTAAAAATTTTACTAATTATACTGATAGCCAAAATATGAATTGATGGAGAATTAATTAACACATAATCAGTGCGTTTAATGTTTTTTAAAAAATAAACAAGCAATGATAAGGAAAATTTAGCTCTACTTAAAGAAAATAGTACTGGAAAACGCCTAATTGTTAGGTGCTGATTTTTTTCTATCGCAGCCAATTTTTTATCAAATTGCACGGTGAGTATTGTCGTTGAAAATTCTGTTGCGATTGACTCAGCAATGTAAGAAATAGCTTTAGCGATACCAGTCCAATGGGGAGGATAGAAATCACTAACAATAGTGACTTTTTTCATGATTGATTCTGCTTAAAATTAATAAGTGCTAGCGCTTGTTTTAGACTGTTAGCTTTGCTGTGGTAATCAATGCCTAGATCCATAATATTGCTCAACCAAATAATTTTGGTCATATTTTTTTTGTTTGTAACATTATTAAAACAACGATCTAAGTACTGAACTATATCCCAGTTATCTTCAATAAAGCAATCTAATTTTAATTCATTAATTATTCTTTCTTTAAAAAGATGGGGTTGCTCATCATGATCATTCATAAAACTTTTTACAAAAAGCTGATCAGCCTTCATTCTTTCTTTCCATTTTAAATAATCTTTTTGCAAATGAGCAAAACGCCCAGTAATTAAATATGGTTCAATTAATTGCTGATTTTTTAACTTTTCAATTTGTCTAAAACCCGGTGCTAAACACACGCTGGATTTATGCAATAATTCCCAAAAAAACTGTCCTATCCCTGGTTCTGGAACATAAAACTCTAATTGATCACGATGCACAATTACTTTTTTCTTTTTCATTAAAGAAATAATTGGCCGCACTACTCGAGCTGGGTTATAAAGTAGAACACCATCTAAATCAAAACCAACCTTTAATGTTTTATTTGTCATTGTTTAAATTATATAAGTTAAGAGCTAGATAAACAAACTTGCCATTATTTAAATAAGCAAATATTAATCAAATATTTCAACGCCTCACAAATAAAGCAGTGCAAAATGTTTCTAGATCTAGTTTTTCTACAGCTAAATAATTTTGCTTAAGATTAAGATATGATTGAAGAGGAAACTGAGAACATATTTGATCATTGTATATGGAGAAGTGGGTACCACCATCAATTAGTGACACTATTTTAATGTTGTTGGCTGGTTCAACTTCTAAACTACAAGGTTCTTTTAACCAATCCACGATTAATATCGTATCGTCATCAACTGTAGTATTCAAATTCTCTGGACACGTCTCGAATATTCTAATTCTACCCTGACCGATTTTTTTACTACTTTCATCAGCAAAACCATTGATCGCTGATTGTGTTTCAGTGTCAATGTATTGATTATAAGTTAATAAATAATCATAAGTGGCGGTTGTTAAATCAGTCACTAACACAAATTTTTTATCAGGTTCTCTATTAATATAATTAGCTAGCAATCTTTGATAAAAACCTTTATGCAAAGTTTGAGTAATTGGATATTTAAAGAAATAAGTGTAAAAAAAAGGTGTTGCCAATAGTAAATATAAAAAAACTAAAAAAAGCTGATTTTTTTTGAGTTTTATCTGGTCTAAAGCAAAACCTAAACCCAGAGCACTGATCATCACTAATCCCAAAAAAACAAAGGAACCCCTAAAAGTAATCCACATATCTTGATTCTTAACCAGATTGGGTAAAGTCCCAATGAGGGTAAAAGATAAAAGAAAAAATAAGCAAATCAACAATAAATCAACAGGCTGCAAAAAACCATAATCAGTTACCGCAAATGTATCAACTTTTAAATCTCCTCTCAAAAAAAGCAAATAAGGATCAAAAGATTTTAAAAATCTTCTAAAAATTAAAGAGAGATAGGCTGTCAGTTTATTATCAAAAATTTTGGCTAGAGGAGAATCAAAAGCCAATCTTCTTTCTTCAATAACTGTGTTAGCTAGCGCCTCTTGATCAATTAAGGAAAATTCTGCGCTTCTAGACGCGGAACTCATGGTTTTTAACCTATATAAGTAATTAACCGTTAGCAACATGATAAAAACCATTATTAGTAACACAGGTAAAGTCTCAATGAAAGCTTTTTTTAATTGATTGTTTTTATGTTTGGTAAATTTTTGTGCTAATAAAGTCAAATAAACCAACATTACCATGGGTAACAATATGACTTTATGACCTTGATATTGAAAAAATCCCCAAAAAAAAGCTAGTGAACTAAATAGTTTCCACCAGCGTCTCAAATATAAAAGAGCTACTATGCCCAACAAATAAAAAAAAGTACTAAACAGCGAATCAAACCCCATTCTAGAAAATTGAAATATCCAGGGATTAAGAGTGGCCACCATAGCTGTTATCACTAAATAACTTTTTTTTCTTACAAAATAATAAACAATTAAAGCTAACAAAATCGGAATCATGCTCCCCATTAATACTGGAATAATTTTGCTTGCCAAAACCGGCTGATTAGAAAAAATTAAAAAACCTGGAATTAAAGTCGTACTAGTCAGTTCAGAATAAAGTTCTTTAGAGGGGGATAAACTCCAAGGCTGCCAACGTCCACTAGCATCAGTACCATATCTTAAAATTATTTGTGATTCAGCTGCATAAACAATTTCATCATAAGTGGCGCCGGGAGGAATAGATTCAATTTTAAATATTTTTAAAACAAAATTTAATAAAAATAAAGCAATTAGTAAAAAAAACAATACTTTTTTTTGCTTAATAGCAGGTTTAAGAACTTTTATTTGTTTACGATCCATTTAGATAAATTATATAAACAAAATCTAATAAAAGACATTAACAATTAGTTTTATTTTTTAGCTAACCACTTCACGCCCCAATAAGTTAGAGGAGTTTCCACTACCGACATAAAACATTTTAACAACCAGTAGGGAATCACAATGCTCAAAATAAAGCTAATATTGACATTGATGCCATCTTGAAATGAATAAAAAGCAATACTAGCAAAAATAAAAGTATCTAAGAGTTGCGAAATGAAATTGGACAAATTGCTGCGCAACCACAACATTTTGCCTTTAGTTTTCATTTTTATTCTATGAAAAATTGCCACATCCAATAATCCAGAAACAACAAAAGCAATTAAACTAGCCAAAGAAATTCTAGCCGCTTTGGCAAAAACCAAATTGTAGGCTTCACCATCTTTAAATCTAGCTGATTCCGGCAAATAAGTAACAAAAATTGAATAAACCATAATTAGCGCCACCATAATTAAACTGCTATAAACCAGTTGTTTAGCTCGAGCTTTACCTTTTACTTCAGTAATGACGTCATTAATGGCAAATAAAATTGGAAAAACAAAAATCCCCACACTCACATTTAATTGATAATTAAAAATTTTCAATAGGGGAATAGTTTTCATGCTCATAATTTCCGCCAGCGCCAAACAAGTAATGTATAGAGCAACTAAGAAATCCATTTTGTTGATTTTTATTTTCATATTTTTTTAAATTTTAATAATGAAGTTAGTCTATCACAATTTTTTGATCATAAGAGGCAAATTTGTTGCTATTAATGATATTACTGACTGATGTAAGAATTGGAGAATGTAAGAAACTTATTTAACTGAAAAACTAAAAAAATAATGTCTCCAAATACTTTCTCCTAAAAGTGTTATTTTTTAAAACAAATAAAAAATCTGAACCATCATCTGTAAGTGCAGGAAACTTCACAGACAATTGGGGCAACATAAAAACACAAGATAACAGAAAATAAATAAATAAATTTTTTAATTTTCTCCTCATAAGAAAACAATGTTGTTGGGGTGGCTGACGAGACTTGAACCCGCGACCTCCGCTTTCACAGAGCGGCGCTCTAACCAACTGAGCTACAGCCACCGATTAGACTTTGTATTATAACAAAGTGTACGTCGGGAGGGATTCGAACCCACGACCTACTGCTTAGAAGGCAGTTGCTCTATC
>CAYSMC010000008.1:0-2887 GCA_964432115.1 uncultured Pseudomonadales bacterium
ATCATTTCTAAAAAGATGGCAATTACGCCAGATTCACCATGAGCATTTTGTCTGGGGCCATAAACATTGCTGTAGCGCAGTGAAATAAAAGGAATGGCCTGGATTTCATGATAATAGTTTAAATAGAGTTCACCAGCGCGCTTAGAAATGCCATAGGGTGACAGAGGTTGTTCTTTCATCTTTTCGCTAAATGGCGTTTCTTGATTACCATACATCGCTCCACCGGTCGAAGCCATAATTACTTTTTTGACCCCAGCTTCTTTGGCTGCCTGCATAATATTTAACAAACCTAAAATATTATTTTGGGCGTCAAATTGGGGATTTTCTACCGAGTAACCAACTTGAATATGGGCAGCATGATGATTGATCACTTCCGGTTGTTCGTTGGAGATAATTTCTTGGATTTTAGCTTTATCAGTAATGTCACACTCAATAAATTTAGCTTGAGCATTAAGATTGCCTTTTTGGCCGGTTGATAAATTATCAATGACTACTAGTTCATGACCCAAGTTTACGTAAGCATCTACGATATGAGAAGCAATAAAACCTGCTCCACCTGTAACTAATATTTTCATATTGCCTTTCTAATACAGCTCTTGATAAACCCTAATTGTTTCTTTAGCAGTCTTTTCCCAAGAAAATTTCTTCGCCCACAAGGCTGCTTTTTTAACAAAAGTTTGACGATCTTTCTTTTTCCAAGCCAAGACTTCCTTGACCGCTTCTGCAAAATTTTCTGCTGTCGCTTCTTTTACAAATATCGCTTGTTCACCAGCAATTTCTGGCAGAGAAGAGTTTTTAGCACAAATTACCGGAGTTTGACACTGCATCGCTTCCAAAATAGGTAAGCCAAAACCTTCATAAAGTGAGGGTTGAATATAAGCTAGTGCTCCTTGATAAATAGCGGCTAATTCTTCTGGATTATCGCCAATCACATCTTCAATAAATTTCACTTGCTTCGCGACATCACTTAAGGCAATTTGTTTTTCGATGGCCACCCATTCGGGAATTTCTTGGGGATGAAAATTATTGCCCACACAAAGTAATTTAATTTCTCTTGGTAAAAACTTTAAGCTTTTAATTAACTGAGGTAAATTTTTATTGTAATTAATATCACCAACATAGAGTAGGTAGTTTTTAGGAAGCTTGAGTTTACGCTGATACTTCTGCCAAACATCTGTTGCTAAAGGTTGGAGTTTGGGATTAGCCGCTAAATAAATGACAGTAATTTTATCTTCGGGCACGCCCAAATGCTTAACAATATCTTTTTTTGACGACTCACTGTCGGTAATGATTCGATTGACCGCTTTGAGTGCCAATTTTTGACGCAGAAAATTAATTTTGCCAATCTTACCTGGTCGATAGTATTTAGGAAAAATTAACGGAATAACATCGTGGATGGTTACCACCGTTTTGGTAATTAATTTAAGCGGCAAAGTGGGAAAGAAAAAATCAAAATATGGATAATGCACCACATCAGCTTTGAATTTTTTGAGCTCATCCTCGCTCATGGAACCAGACTGAAAAACTTCGATTGCCTTGTTGTTTAACAAACGGTCGAGTAAAAAACGAGTATAAGTGCCAATACCTCGATTAGCATTGGCATCACTCAGGGGACTAGTATCAAGTAATACTTTCATTTAATTTTCCCCTCGCTTTAATTCCCAAAATTTTAAATAAGCCATCGGGTGATGCAGGGCGCTAAACAGAGCAAAAACAAATCCTGGCCAGCCATCCATCATACCTTTATGGCGAATATAGAGTTTTAAAAAGGTGATGCTTGGTTTGATTAAAATGTAATCGATAAAAGTGATTGGATTGACGCCGAGTCCTGCTTCTAATAATTGTTTAGCTTTGAATGAGGTGTAAGTATTAAACTTATGCATATAAACAGCAAAAGTGGGATTGCTATAATGCCACAAGTGACCCTCCGCCATGCCAATTTGGCCATCAACCCACATTTGTTCGTGAACATCTTTTTGCGGTAAGCCAGCTTTGCCTTTTACATAGAGCCGAATAACGGGGTCAGGATATTGGCCACCTTTTTTCAGCCAACGACCCATAAATAAATTACGCCGTTTAATCCACCACGCTACTGGATCGTTTTGTTTAAAAATTTTTTGTTTGCTAATTTTTTTGGCAGTATTTTTTATAAATTTAGCTAATTCTTCATCCACTGCCTCATCAGCATCAATTTGTAGCACTAATTGACCTTTGGCTTCATCCATGCTCATTTGTTTATTAATGTGAAAGTTTTTTTTGTTAGTGGTTTTAATCACTCGTGCGCCTATTTTTTTGGCTAACTCAGCTGTGTTATCAGTTGAATCACCGTCCACTACAATGATTTCATCAGCAAAATTTTTTACTGAATTTAAACATTTTTCAATGTTCTTTGCTTCGTTGTGGGTCGCTAACACTACTGAAATCATAGCTAGTTCATTATAACAAATTACAAACGCTCCAAAGTGTCTATACCAAGGATATTTAGGCCAGTTTTGATGATTAGAGATACTTTAGCCACCAATTGCAGCCGGAAATCACGCCTTAGAATGGCTTCTCCTCCAGAGGAATCTTGCAAAATTTGGTATTTATTGTAAAAACTGTTAAATTGGCTAGCTAAACTAAATAAATAATTGCAAAGTAAAGCGGGATTCAATTCCTGTTGACTTTGTTTAACTACTTTTTGGAAACTAGCTAAACTTTGAATAATGTCTTTTTCTAACGATTGAACTGTTAAATGGGCATCAATCAATTTTTGGGGAACAAACTTTTTATCTAAATCGATTCCTTGCTCACTAGCTTTACTTAAAATGCTTTTGGCACGGGCATAAGCATAAAGCATGTATGGCCCCGAATTCCCTTGTAAGTTTAAAACTTCATCCCAATCAAA
>CAYSMC010000009.1:0-26409 GCA_964432115.1 uncultured Pseudomonadales bacterium
TTGTTAATTTTTTTAATTAATAAAAAAATAAAAAATATACATAAAGTTAAAATGGCAGTTACAGATTGAGTTAATAAACAAATAATCAGGGCATTAATTAACAGCAAAATGTTGATTATTTTTTTTCTTGGCCGATGGTCAATGAGTAAGATAGTGAATATAGTTAGCGTGCCCGCTAAAATATTGGGATGAGCAGTGCTACCATAGGGCAAGATTTTTTCAACATTAAAAAATTGACCGTGACTAATAGCTGCAAAGTGTTGCAAATTGCTTTCGCCAAAAATGTAATATGGTGCCAGAGATGCTTGTTTAAAGAATTGATAATAGGCTAAAAAACTTTGCCAGATAATACTAAGGAGCAAGGCTTGATAAACAAACTTTTGTTTTTTTTGATCATGATGTATGACACTAATCAAAAAGATGATTAACAAAACCCTAAAACAAGCAATGATTAAATTTAAATTAAACTGAAGGAATTGATTAATAAAAAAAATACTTAGTAAGATTAAAATAATTTTATCAATTTTTTTTAATTTAATTTTATTTTTTTTAAAAATTTGATAATTTTTTTTGCTGAATAAAAAAATAAAAAAATTGATTAATAACAAACAATCGAAGACATAAATTTTTGGGATTAGATAATCAACTAATAAAGCATTAACGTAAGCTCCGTTTGTGGACAATTTAAAAAATAAATTACTGCTAAAACTAAATACAGTAATTAATAGGAGTAGCTGTTTAAATTTTTCCCACCAGTCGTGCTTGGAATTTTTTTTGAGCAGTAGCCACCACCTGTTGGCGAATTGGTTCAACATCTTCTTTACTTAGGTTGTTATTTTTATCTTGATAAATAATTTCAAAAGTATAGTTATTTTGGTAAATATCCAACAAATTAAAGTCTTTAATTCTAGAATTAACTTTAATCAAGGTACTAATTAAATCACCGACAGCAATCTGTTTTTTTAAGGTAAAAGTTAATTGTTCAATAATGGTACTATGTTGATTGCTTTTTTGATAATTGGGATAAAATTTCGCAACTTTAAATAAGTTATTTAATTTAATTTCTAGACCTATTAGGCTCTTATCTAGAACATGTAAATAGCCTAGTAGAATGCGCTCTTCTCCATTTTTGATTAGCAGTTTGGCGCTTTGTTGGTAAATGGAATGATTTTTAGCCATAATTTCCTCTACCAGCAGTTCAACTTCCTTTTTTTTCAATACAAAAAAATGTTCAAGAAGCAATTCAAAATCTCCCTTAACTTGACGAAGACTTTTTCGACTTAACATTGACAAATAGTCCTCTTGTTTAGGTAAATCATTTTTTTGTGGATGATAAAGTCTAGCGATTTCAAATAATTGCCAATCATCATTTTGAATGTTATTGTGCATAACACTGATCAGTGATGGTAAGATTGAACGACGTAAATAACTATTTTCCTCTTTCAGTGGATTTTGTAATTTGAGGTGTTTAGCTAAAGGGTAACCAGACATTAAAGCTTCTGCCTCACTCACTAGAGAGTAACTGTAAATTTCTTGCCAGGCAAGATGAGCCAAGAACTGTTTCAGGCGTTGTTCAAAATCAAAAAACTTTTGATATGGACGATCAGTGGGTATAGTTCCAGTCATGAGCTGACTAGGCAAATTATGATAACCATAAATTCGAGCAATTTCTTCAATAATGTCAGCTGAAATTTCTAGATCGCTGCGGTAAGTAGGAGCAATAATTTCAAATTTTTCTCCCTCTTTTTGTTTGATGATTTTTACTTGACAATCTAAATCTCGTAAAATAGTAACAACTGTAGAATTGGGCAGATCTAAGCCCAGATAATCTTTAATGGTTTGCTTATTTAAGATAATTTTATTACCTCTTCTGCGATTGGGGAAATAATCGTAAATTGGGCTAGCAACTTGCGCTTTAGCTAATTTTTCTAATAAATAAACAGCATATTTTAAGACGCGTTCAGCTAAATATGGATCAACTCTTTTTTCATTAAGTTGAGCTGCTGTGGTGCGGATGGCGTGAGCCATGGAAGCGTGTCTCACTTTATGCGGATTGAGTGATTCCATCCAAAACAAAATATTTTTTGTATTATGATCAACTCCGGTGTTGAGCATTCCTTTTACACCTGGTAAATCAATAATTTCTCCAGCCGCATTTTCAAAAACAATTTCTCCACCCACCGTTTGATGGGTTTCTTTGTCTAAAGTGATAAATTTTTTGCCTGGTTTTGCTTCTTTAATAAAAATTTTGCCACCCATTTGCATAATTGTGTCATAATCAAAAACATGACAAGGATGACCGAGTTCATGAGTGACATAGTTACTAATATCCACGACAAGATCATGAATATTAATGCCGACTGCTTGTAAACGGTTTTTGATATATTGGGGGCTGTCTTGTTGCTTGATATTAGTCAAAACCACTGCCATTACTCTCCTAATGTGATCGGTTTCATAAACAATCTCTGGCAAAGGTAAACGATCTTGGGTTTGTTGTTTAACTTCAGGCCAAGTTTTTTTCATCATTCGAGCAGTCAAGCCAGCTCTTTTCAGAATGGTGACTGCTTCGCGGGCAATGCCCTCAATAGACATCATGTCAACGCGATTAGTGCTCACTTCAATATCATAAATTTGGTCTTGACTGCCATCGGCTAATTTAACCCTATTGCATCTTTCGACAGATGGTCCACTTAAAGAAAGAAACTTTTGAATATCTTCAGGTTTAACTTTGCTTGAAAGATACTCAGTGAGCCAACTATGTGGGATTAAAATATTCATTGATCCTTTATTTTATGCATTGTTTTTGATTTTTTATGTTTAAAATTGTTCTAAAAAGTCTCGCTCGGCTGAATAAAAGAGACGAATGTCGTCAACATTTAAACCTTGTTTGAGAGTATAACTACGTTCTATTCCCCAACCAAAAGCAAAACCCCGATATTTTTTACTATCAATACCTCCGGCTTTTAGCACATTGGGATGCACCATGCCCGCCCCACCAACTTCATGCCAGCCAGATTTGCAAAAGCGACAATTGACTTTTTGCTTGTTTTTATTTTTTATATAACCTGTTCCGCCACAAATTTGACAGCTAAAATCGACTTCAAACGATGGTTCGGTAAATTTAAAATGAAAAGGTCGAATGCGACTTTTAGTTTTTGGGCCAAAAAATTCTTTAGCAAAATAATCGATAGTACCTTTGAGATGTTGAATATTAATGTCTTTATCGATCACTAAACCTTCAAACTGATGAAACATTTGGGTGTGAGTGTTGTCACTCTGACGTCGATAACAGCGACTAATATTAATCATCCGAATGGGCAATTGATTTTTAATTCTTTCCATTTCCCTGACTTGACCATTAGAGGTATGAGTGGTTAACACCATTTTTCCCAATTGTGGATGAGCAGTCTGATCGACAAAAAAGGTTTCCCATTCATCTCGAGCCGGATGATTATCTGGCATATTGAGAGCGGCAAAGACATAATGATCCCAATCCACTTCAGGGTAGTTGCCTCGAACAAAGCCAATTCTTTCAAAAATTTGACTAATTTCTTCGATAGCTTGAGAAACCGGATGCAGGTGACCGATGTTTTGTTTAATTCCTGGCAAACTTAGGTCAAGTCGTTGTTGAGATTGATTTTTTTTGTCTTGAAGATTACTAATGCTTTGTTCCAGATCATTTTTTAATTGATTTAAAATTTGACCAAAGTCTTTTTTATCATTATTTTTCAGATCTTTGATTTGAGCAGCTAATTGATTGAATAAGCCTTTTTTACCCAGATATTTGCTAATTAATTTTTCTAATGTTAGTTGTTTCAGTTCTAACTGAAATTGACTAAGTAATTCTTGACTTTGTTTAACTAAATCTTGGTAATGAGACATTGCTTAATTGTTCTTTCTTGTGTTTCTCTTTGTATTTTAACAGTTTTCATAAAGATTGAGCAAACTACTTAAAATTACACAAGCCTAGGCGACACAATTTAGCTAAGCGGTGTAATTTGGGGCCACTCTGTTTTAATAAGGGTTCACACTGTGCTGATAGTGGTAAATTGAGCAATTGAGCCTCAATCAAATTAATGTTTGACACTGTTGCTAGATTTGCTTTGCTTATTTGCTGTTTTTCTTTTGGCATTTTAAATTAAAAAACCCCGCTCTTTGGCGGGGGTGATTGTTTATAAAGCTACAAAACCACTACCCCGCCCTCTTTCTAAAGAACTTTTGACCTAAACAATAGTAGCGTGATAATAGTGACAAATTCATAGACAATTATTTATATACTTATTTTTGGCTTTTGACAACAATTTCTTTAAAAGTATCAAAATCACTAACAGCTAATTCACTCAATACTTTGCGATTAAGAGCAATTTTAGCTTTTTTGAGATTATTGATGAATCGAGAATAATTAAATTGATGATTAATTTGTTTTAACCCGGCATTAATTCGGATAATCCAAAGTTTACGCATATCTCTTTTGCGCAGCTTACGACCAATATAGGCATATTGACCAGCGTGCAACAAAGCTTCTTTAGCCCTTTTATACAAGCGACTATTAGTTCCTCGAAAACCTTTGGTTAATTTTAAAACTTTTTTGTGGCGATGTCGTCTGACGACACCGGTTTTAGTTCTTGGCATAATAACTTTCTGACAATTTAATTAAGACCGAGCATTTTTCTAATTTTTTTAGCGTAAGCACCCCTAACTTCAACGGGAATCCGATAATTGCGAATAGCTTTTTTGCTTTTATTTCTTCTGAGGTGGCGACGATTCTGAATTCGTCTCATTACTTTACCACTACCAGTAATATGAAAGCGACGAGCTGCCCCTTTTCTAGTTTTAACTTTAATTTTTTTCATGATTTTCCTTACTTTTGTCCTCTTTGCCTAGTGGCGCTAGTTGAGCCTGAAGTTTTTTGCCAATCAGTCTCGGTTCAATTTCAACTTTGCCGACATCTTCAGCATCGTGAATGACTCTAGCAAAAACTTCATAACCAGCCTCTTTATAGGCGATTTGTCGTCCTCTAAAGAAGAGGGTAATTTTAACCTTATGCCCCTTAGTTAAAAAGTCTTTTAACTGTTTGAGTCTGGTTTGATAGTCACCTTCTCCTATCACTGGTGAGAAACGCAATTCTTTAAGATCTTGAATTTTAGATTTTTTTCGATTATCAGCTTCTTTTTTCTTGAGCTGATATTTAAATTTTGATAATTCAATAATCTTAACAATTGGCGGTTGAGCTTTATCAGTAATTAATACTAAGTCTTTCTCTGCGTCCATTGCTTGTTGAAAAGCTTCTCTGGACGACATGATGCCCACCATTTCTCCATGTTCTGTTAAAACGCGCACTTCTGGAAAGCGAATATTAGTATTCGCTTTCACAAATAAGCTATCTCTTTTATGTTTGTTATATTTTTTTCTGATCACCTGAGGTTTAGAATTATACTATAAATTAAACAAAAAACTAGTAAGTAATCTCTGGAAAAGATTCTCTTTTTTAAAGATTAATTAATTTCCAGCGCTTATTATAACACGAGACATTAGACAGCAAACAGATTGATTTGCTAGTCGTCATCAAGTATAATTCAGGACGTTTAGTGATCGAGCTTGTAGCTCAGTTGGTTAGAGCGCTTCGTTGACATCGAAGAGGTCAGAGGTTCGAGTCCTCTCAAGCTCACGTTTGATAATTAAGAGCTTTTTAGTTTTAGATAGATTTTGTATATGACTGACGAAAAACAAGAACAAAGTAATTTACCAGAGGAAACAGTTATATTTCCCAAAAAAATTACTGAGTTGCCCAGAAATTATTATTTTTATGGTGATCCCGCTGCAGTTATTGATCGGGCTACTGAGTTAGCAAAATTAGATGGTGATCCACGTTTGCAGGATCAGCGCCAATTACTTGCCCAAGAAGTTTTAAATTTTTGTCCAGTGCCCTTTTTAGATGAACTAATTGAAGCTTTAACTTCAAATACACAAGAAGCAGGCGAAAAATTGAGAGACAAGGCTAAGCGTTATGATATTAATTTGTATGCTAATAATTATTCAGAAGAAGAAAAAAATCAAATTGCCAGCTTGGCTTTAAAGATCTTAAACGAAAAAATTCTTAATACCAATGTTGAGCAAGTTTTACCAATTCTTCTTTTTGTTCAGGAATATATCAGAAAACAAACTCTCTACAAATCTATTGTTGATCGGGAAGTGCTTTATTTGGAAGCTAAAAAATCACAGCTGAGTGATCAAATTAATCTTAAACAAGAAGAACTAGCTGATGGTCAGAAAACAATATTTTTGGAGTTTTTAGGAAAATTGAGTAGTTCGGATTTTTAAGCACCCATATTCGCCCCAAAATTTTTCTCACTACCCATCGCATCGTGGACATTTTTACTGTTTTTAAAACTAAAAGCAGTGCCACGTCCGCGCTTACCTTTACCAGATACCTGACTCATCCAGGTTTTAGCACTGTGTACTTGTTGACGTAGTAACATGATCCACTCACGCAGTTTGTGAAAAAAATTAAAAAAACCAATGCCACTAGTACCAGGATCAACTACTTCTTGACTGAGGGCTAAATCAATTTCTTGATCAAGACCTTTAATATCTTGAGCCAACATTTTTAACTCATCTCGAGTAGCTTGCAATTCTTTAAGATTTTTTTCAGCTTGAGCAGCAAAAATTTCGTGGCTATCTACAGGATTGATTTGATCATGAAGCCGACGACGTAGCGCTTCTTTTTTTTGTTTTGTTAGTAACTCTGCTTGTTTTTGACCATCAAGTTGCTCAGTCAATTGTGGAAGAAAGTCTCCCCCAGTTTGACTTAAGGCTTGAGCAAAAGGATTTAATTTTTGTTTTTGAGCTTCGCTTTTAGGAATATATGAACTAGCGTTTTTTTCACTTTCCAATAAGGCTCGAACTAGAGCTCCATTTTGTTGAGCTGGCTGCTTTCTGGCTGATTGGCCACTAGTGTTTTGATTCAGGTTATTCATGATTGTAGCGTGTTTAAAAAAAAAGGACAATAAATACTAAAATCCCTAATTTAGTTAAACATATATTATAGGATCACAATGATACAAAGTCAAGTTTTACCTCTAGATCAATAGAAATTGGGAATTTTAATCCTTAATCAAATTTTCGATAGTTTGGCGACGAAGTAGTTGAGCTTTAAAACTAGCAAGATATTGCTCGTTATTAGCAATTTGTTCACGTAGCTTGTCATCTTTGATGTCGGCCAAAGCTTTTTCTAAACTCTTATCGTCGACCTTCATTTGTCGTTCTTTGGCAATTGCAGCCAAAATGAAATCTATTTGTAGGCGATTTAAGACTGTCCCCGCCATCTCATTACCCAGTTCTTCTAGGTTGATTTGACGTTGTGCTAAATATTTCTCGACGCTCAATTTATAGGCAGCCAACTGTTCTTTAAATTTTTCAAATTCAGCTTGAGTTTCTCGGCGCAACAATAATTCACCGATACTGGGTCGAATGTTTAGCACTAATTCTCGTAAAATATGTTGATAATAAATTTCTTGTTCTTGATCAGGAGAAAGTTTTTCAACTTGCTTTTTATTATCTTTTTCTTGATTTGATTTGCTATTTTTTGCTGATTTTTCTTTACTTTCTTGTGCAAGTTGCTGATTGTGATTTTTAATATATTTGTCAGCCGCTTTTTTGCCATCTTTTATGTATTTTTGGTAATTTTTTAGATCAATTTTGGGGGTTTCACAAAAATGAGCTTCAAGCACCCAATCTTCACCTTTTTTAATCAAAACGAGGTGATATTCAGGAGCGGTAATGGGTTGTTTATTTGCTTTTTTTAGTGCCTCAATATATTTTTGGGGCAAAATATCTTTGAGAATGTTTTCGGCAACTTTTTCTAGCGACACTTGTTTTTCGGCAATTTTTAAAGGCACCTTGCCCTGACGGAAACCCTCAATTTTCATTTTTTTAGCCAGATCAGCGATAGCTTGTTGGTAGGGTTTTTTTAATTCTGACCATGGAATAGTAACGCGCAACAGATCATTGTGGCTAATTAAAAATTTCTTAGTCTTTGTCTGAGTTTCATTACTGGCTTTATTAGCCTTTTTTACTTTACTTGTTGTTTTTGCCATAGGTGTGCATTATACCCCATCATTTATTGGCTGGTTAAGGTGGAAGTTTGGCAATTATTTGATTTGATGCAAATTAAATTTGACTTAATTGTTCCATTAAGCGACAAGTATAACCCCACTCATTATCATACCAAGCGATAACTTTTAAGAGATTGCCGTCGATCAATTGCATTAATGGTAAATCGACCACGGCACTATATTCACAAGCAATAAAATCGCTAGAGACTAATGGCTCTTGACTAACAGCCACAATTCCCTGATATTTTCCCTTGGCTGCTTCGATAAAAGTTTGTTTAACTTCTTCTAATTGACTTGCTTTACTCAAAACAAAGGTGATATCAGAAATAGAAACGGTTGGAGTTGGTACGCGAATAGCCAAACCATCAAACTTATTTTTCAAACTGGGAATAATGCCGGCTGTAGCTTTGGCAGCCCCTGTTGAAGTAGGTACCAAATTAATAGTTGCAGCTCGAGCTCGGCGCAAATCTTTTTTGTGAGAATTATCGTGCAAATTTTGATCACTAGTATAAGAGTGAATAGTGGTTAAAATGGCTTTTTCAACGCCAAAGCTATCTTGGATAATTTGCGCAATCGGCGCTACACAATTAGTAGTACATGAAGCATTGGAGAAAATATTTTTATTAAGATCGACTTTGTTGACACCAATCACGCCAGTGCTGATGAGGCCATCGGGATCTTCTTTTCCCGGAGCAGACAGTAATACCTTTTTAGCTCCCGCTTTTAAGTGTAGGGCAGCTTTTTTGGCTTTATTAAATGCACCAGTAGCTTCTAAAACACTGTATATTTCATATTTTTCCCAGGGAATTTTGCTTGGATCACGCTCAGCAGTGATTAAAATTTTGTGTTTATCTACGCTAATGTAACCTAGTTCAATTTCCCCATCACTCGATTCTTCGACTTTTTTTAATTCTTCGAATTGAATTGTTTCACTAAATGGTCCATAAACACTATCGTATTTGAGTAATCTCACCCAGCCTGCTAAATCCATTGATCCTGAAGTATTAATCACTTTTAAATTCAGATCTTGACGATGTTTTTCAAACCAAATTCGAAAAGCTAAACGACCGATACGACCGAGACCATTAATGGCGAAATTTTTCATAGGCAGCTTTCTTTAATTTTTTAAGATTGTCAATAATTTATCTAAATTAGACTAACCGAGTTTCTACATCATTAGCTAAATAAGTCCCAACATCTTCGCCAGTTACAGCTTTTTTTAAATCATGTTCTTTGAACAGATTGAAAACCATAATTGGCATGTTATTTTCTTTACACATAGCCAAGGCGCCAGTATCCATAATTTGCACTTCTTCTTTTTCAATAGCATCTTTAAAAGTCATAGTTTTAAAGCGTTTTGCATCTGGAAACTTTAACGGATCTTGCTCATAAATACCATCTACTTTAGTGGCTTTCATTAGTACATCACAATGCAATTCTAAAGCATGCAGAGCTGCCCCAGAATCAGTAGTGACATAAGGCATACCTGTGCCGGCTACTAAAATTAATACGCGGCCTTTTTCCAAGTGGCGAATGGCTTTATTGCGGATAAAACTTTCACTGACGGCGGGCATGGTGAGGGCTGATTGAGTGCGGACTGCTACTCCCACTTTTCTTAAAGCATCTTGAAGAGCTAGACCATTCATAACTGTAGCCAACATCCCCATGTAATCAGCAATAGCTCGATCAATACCATTTTTCGAAGCAGCTAAACCACGGAAAATATTTCCACCACCAATAACGATTGCCGTTTCCACCTTTTGTTCTACTACAGTTTTAATTTTTTGAGCCATAACTAAAACTGCTTTAGGATCTATACCAAATTCTCGATCACCCAACAAAGATTCACCGCCAATCTTGAGCATAATTCTTTTGAAACGTTTTTCTTCCATAATGCTTCCTTTATTTTATTTATAGCTTAATAAATTTTTTTTAAAACGCAAGAATTTCCAACGCCAATTTTCCGCTAAATTATATATTTTATAAATTGGATAATTATAAACCAAATCATAAGTGCCGATGTGTTCAACTAATTGTCCACCATAACTACGTTTAAAGCGGTGAAAACCAAACCAAGGATCTTTGGGATCGGGATTGGGTCCTAGTGCACCCCACATATCAAAGAGTTGGCAATTGTGTTGTTGGCCGAAACGAATAGCTTCCCACATCATCAGGTTGCTCGCCATCAATTCGCGATGCTGGTTGCTAGAGGCTCCGTAGGGGTAGTAAAGCACATTATCAAAAACAAAAAGAATCCACACTACCAAAATTTTATTCTCAAAGCTAGCTTTTAAAATATGCATAATGTTGCTATCTTTAAAAGTTTGCCACATTTGGCGAAAATACTCTGGTGAATGAGCATAAAATGCTTGTCTTTTGGTAGTTTCTTCCAATATTTTGAGATAATCTTCTAAACCCTGTTCACTACTGTCTTCAACAACTGTTACTCCCTTTTTCATTGCTAGTCTAGTATTGTAACGAGTTTTGCTAGTCATTTTGGCCATTAATTCTGTCTCTGAGGGGGTGAGATCAAGATGAAAGGTGAACGGAGTAAACAGTGAACGTCCTGCTTCTGTTTGATAATTTTGTAAAAATTTCACACTCGGATGACGTTGATGATCTTGATCAAGTTCCTTGGTCACTGCTGGTTCTAATTTAATGAAAATTGCCTGGTGTTTATCAGCTAGTTGTTTGAGGGTGCTCATTTGTTCTTCATCAGGATCAAAACCTTTGGGAAAATACCCAATTTTTTTATTGAAAAAAGGTAATTGGTGAAAAGTGACAGTTAGGCCTTTTGTGAGCTGACCCTCGTTAAAAAACCCGACGCGCTCCACTTCTTGACCAGTTTTTTTGCGAAACTCTCCCCATTCATAAGATTGAATGGGATGTGTAACGACACGATTATATAAATCTTTTTCTTCAGGTCTAATATTGCGTATTAACATAACGTACGGTCCTATATTATAGGAGAAAAAAGCTGACTTGTCAGCCGGTTATTTAATCATCTAAGAAATTTTTAATATCAATTTCGTCATTGAGCAAGGCTTCTAGTTGATCATCGTCAATGATTAAGCGTCTTTTTTTATTAACAGTTTGTTTCGATTTTTTCTTATTTTTTTGGTAGGGATGTTGATGCCAATTACTAATGGTTTCGTCAAAATGCCGACTAATAGTGATTAAATTGTGATTGATTTCACCTAAAAAACGACTGGGTAAATTTTGTTGTTGGTGGCCAAATTGATAGCGATTGCGAGCATAGCTAAAAACTAATTGTTTTCTGGCTCGCGTCACACCCACATAACACAAGCGTCTTTCTTCTTCTAATTCTTCTTCATTAAACATTGAACGAGTGTGAGGTAATAGACCCTCTTCCATACCCACCATGAACACAATGTCAAATTCTAGGCCCTTGGCAGAATGAAGACTCATTAGTTTTACTCCCTTAAACTGCTGATGAGTTTTTCCCTCAGGTAGAAAACCATCTTGGACTAGGGCTACGTTTTCTAAAAAGATCAAAGTATTATCAAATAAGCTAGCTACATTAAGTAATTCTTCAATATTATCTAAACGACTTTGATCGTCGAGATTTTTTGGATCAAACTTTTCTAGATAGTTAGTAGATTTTAAGATTTCTTGCAAGGCTGAGGCTGGGTTATTCAAAATAGTGTCATCAGCAGTTTTTAGCCAAGTTTGAAAGTTTCTAAAGCGTCTTTTACCAAGTTTAATGGCTCGACTTAAACTAGGACTATCAATGTCGTTGAAAGCTAAACGTAAATAAGCTAGTAAATCTTTAATTTCGCTGCGTTGATAAAATTTGGTTCCACCAATGATTTGATACGGCAACTGATGACGAATCAACGCTTCTTCAAGAGCTCGAGATTGGGCATTGGTTCGATATAAAATGGCAATCTCATCTAGAGACTTAATAGATTGTGCTTGAATCAGTTCAACAATTTTTTCGGCTTCTAGTTCACTATTATTTAATTCATATAATTGGATTTTTTGCTCTGTCGGATCGTGTCGATCGGTCCAAAGTTCCAAAATAGGATGCAGTTGATTTTGATGAATGATTTGTGTAGCTGCATCTAAAATATTTTGGGTGGAGCGATAATTTTGTTCTAGGCGATACTCTTTTAATTGAGGAAAATCGAGACTAAGTTGCCTTAAATTTCGATAATCTGCACCTCTCCAAGCATAAATACTTTGAGAAAAGTCACCCACCACAAAAAGTTGATTTTGGGGTTTAGCCAAAATTTTACTCAACAAATATTGCACTTTATTGGTGTCTTGAAATTCATCAATTAGTACGTATTTAAATTGATTTTGATATTTTTGGCGAATTTCTGGATCGTTTTTTAACAATTGATAGCTAAGAATTAACAAATCATCGAAGTCTAGAGCGTTTTCTTGTTTGAGTCGTTTTTCATAAATTTTATAAATTTTGGCAATAACATAATCGAAATCGTTGTTAGCGTTATTTTGGTAAGCGCTTGGACTTAATAATTGATTTTTAATTTGACTAATCATAGAACGCAGCATAGTCAATTTAAATTTTTGTTGATCGATGTTCGCTTCTTTACAAATATTTTTTAATAAATGAAGTTGATCTTGATCATCATAAATGGTGAATTGAGAATTGAGTGTTCTATTAGCTATTTTTAAAAGTTGATTGCTTTGATTCTGTGTTTCTAAACGTAATACTTTGACTCCTAAACTATGAAAGGTTCCTGAAAACAAGAGTTGTTGACCGGTGTATGACAACACGCGCTTCTTCATTTCATTAGCTGCTTTATTGGTAAAAGTTAATAATAAAATTTCTCTGGGTTTGGCCAGTTTTTCTTGAATTAAATAAGCGGCTCGGCTAGTTAAGACCCTAGTTTTACCACTGCCAGCTCCAGCCAAAACAACAGCCGGCCCATCATGGTGCAGCACTGCTTGACGCTGATCAGGGTTGAGCTGATCCAGCAGCTCTTGGCTCTCAAACATAGTTTTTATAGTAACATAAAAAGAATTTAAAAGTTGTTAAAATTGCTTTGTTAATGGTTTTTGACTAGAATAAAATTGTGCAAAAAACTATCTTGCTCAATTGGAAAGCTAATAAGAATATTCTTGAAGCTGAACATTGGTTAAATAATTTTCCTAAAGATTTACTGAGAAAAAAGAATGATTTTAAAGTAATAATAGCTCCACCCTATCCCCTTTTGAGTCAAATGCGACGTTTAATTGATCATCAACAATTACCCATTGCTTTGGCAGTTCAAGATCTTAGTGCGCAAAGTGCGGGAGCTTATACAGGAGAAGTGGTAGCTAAGAATTTAGAATTTTTAGGTATAGAAATGGCGATTGTTGGTCATAGCGAAAGACGTCGGCTATTTAATGAAAATTCGCAGTTGGTGGCCAACAAGGTTCAAAGAGCTTTGGAGGCTGAGCTCGGAGTAATGCTATGTTTAGATGAGGCTGATTTTCCCGAACAAGCTAAATTACTAACTCAAGAGGAAAGAGCCAAAGTAAGTGTGGCCTATGAGCCTGTTTCAGCAATTGGCAGTGGTCGGGCGATTAAAACGGATAGTGTGCAGTCGTTTTTTGCCAAACTTCGTCAATATTTTCCTTTTAATCCTTTAATTTATGGTGGAAGCGTCAATCCAAATAATATTAATGATTTTTTAGCTATTAGCGATGGGGTGTTAGTTTCTAGTGCCGCTTTAGAACTTAATGATTTTTTAGTATTGATCCAAGCAATCTTGTGACTTGAAAATTTGTACTATTTGTATATATTCTGATAGATAGTGAAAATAAAAGAAATATTTTTCTTGGGTATTATTTTACTCTTGTCTTTGTTTCTGCGCTTATGGCGCTTAAATGTTCCCGAAACAATGTATTTTGATGAAATTTATCACGTGCCTGCGGTGCAAATGTTAGCTCAGGGTGATTTTCAAACACCTTTCGAGTGGTGGCATCAAGCTGATTGGCCAATCTATTTTGATTGGTTACATCCTCCATTAGCTAAATATGTTCAAGCTCTATCACTGCGCAGTTTAAGTTTTTTACCAGCAGTAGTGGCTTGGCGTTTGCCCTCAGTTATTTTTGCTCTTATGACTTTGTTAGTTTTTTATTTTTTGGCTAAAGAGGTGGCTCTGACTTTTTTAACTAGCAAAAAAATCAAGTTATCTATTATAAAAAAGAAAAAACTGGAAGATTTAGCGATTAATTTTGCTCTAATTGCTAGTGTGTTATTAGCCAGTGACGGCTTGTTTTTGGTCCAAAGCCGTCTAGCCATGAATGATATTTTTTATTTATTTTTTGCTACAACTGCTAGCTATTTTTATTTTATCTATCGTCGCCGACAGAATTTAATAATTTTTTTCCTTAGTGCTTTAATGTTAGCTTTAGCCTTGAGTACTAAGTGGTCAGCTATATGGTTAATTGTGCTGTTTTTAGTTATAGAATTGTGGCGAATCATCAAAGAAAAAACTTATCAACAACTGCCTTTTATTTTATTTTCTTTATTGTTAACTCCAGTAGTGGTCTATTTACTAATGTTTACCCCATATTTTTTAAGTGGAAAAAATTTAGTTGATTTTATGCAATTGCAAAAGCAAATTATTTATTTTCATGAAAATTGGGCTAGTTCTCATCCTTATCAATCGGGGCCAATAGCATGGATGTTTAATTGGCGTCCGGTTTGGTATTTTGCCGATTTTTCCCAAGATAATTGGCGTCGAGACATTTTTGCTCAAGGAAATCCAGTGCTATTTTTATATTTTGCTTTATTGCCAATTTTATTGTGGTGCTGGCGAAAAAGTTTAAAGAGCAAACTTTTGGTAAAAAAATGGCAAGCGATGCTTTGGCAAAAAAATTACTTTTTATTGCTAGTTATGTTCTTTAGCTCTTTTTTGCCATGGATAGTTGTTAGGCGACCAATGTTTTTTTATCATTTTTTACCTGCTCTGCCCTACTTAATTTTATTATTTACTTGGCCAGGATTTTTATACATATTGACGATTAAAGCTCAACAAAAAAGGCGAGTTTTAACTTTTCACTTTTTATTTTGGCCAATATTAATCGCCATCGTTTTTTATCCCCACTGGACTGCTTTGTCGGTGCCTGAAAGCGCCAGCAATTATCTTTACTTTCTTTTACCTAGTTGGCGATGAGGTATAATTTGCTAGACTAATACAAGTTTGGTATTTGAAAATTCTATGAAAAAAATTGCAATTATTGGAGGTGGTTTTAGCGCTTTAAATTTGGCATGGCGATTAGTAAATATTGATTCTACAGAAAAATTGCAAATTGAAATTTTTGAAAAGGACCAACAGCTGGGTGGGATGGCTGGTGGTTGGAAGGAAAAAAAATGGGATTGGACCTTGGAGAAACACTATCATCACTTATTTGCTAAAGATTTAGCCTTTCAAAAATTTCTTAAAAGTTTAGGTTTAGCTAATCAACTTTTTTATCAAAAAACATTAACCAGTACCCGTTGGCGAAATAAAACTTATCAGCTAGATTCAGCTTGGAGTTTGCTTAATTTTAAAGAATTAAGCTTATTTGATCGTGTACGAACTGGTTTGGTTTTAGCTTTTTTAAAAATTTTGCCCAATGGTCAATTTTTAGAAAAATATCGGGCCAGTATTTTTTTGCAAAAAAGCATGGGTAAAAAATCTTGGAAGATTATTTGGCAACCTTTATTTGAAGCTAAATTCGCTAATTGGGCCGATGAAATTAATTTGGCTTGGTTTTGGGCCAGAATCAATCCGAGAACTGCTAAATTGGGCTATGTTAAGGGTGGTTTTCAATTTTTAGCTAAGCAAATCCAAGAAAAATTAGAGAGCAAAGGAGTAAAAATTCATGTTCAGCATGAAGTCACAAAGATTTATCCAATCAATCAACAATCAAATCAAGCTTTCCAATTAAAGTTAGTAATTAAGTCTTTTAAAGATCGACAAACAATAATCCAAAAGCGAAATTTTGATTTAGTAATTAATACTTTGCCTTCTCCTCAATTAGCTAAATTGATTGATTTACCAGAGCTAAAAAACAATCGTTTGCAGGGCTTAGCAGTCATGACGATGATATTGCGACTTAAAGATCATTTGCTTAGTGATCAGACCTATTGGCTCAATGTTAATGAAAAAAATTGGCCATTTTTAGCAGTGGTTGAGCATGATCATTTTGTCGATCGGCGTTTCTACAATAAGCAACACTTGGTTTATATTGGGAAATATTTATCAAGAGATAATCCAATCTATCGCTATTCAGCTAAAAAACTTTGGCAAAGTTATTTGCCTTTTTTGCGAAAACTCAATCCAAAAATTGAAGAATTATTGATTGATTATCGCTTAAATAAAGAAAATTTTGCTCAACCCTTAGTAAAAACTAAGCATAGTCAACATTTGCCGGCCATGCGCACTAGTTGCCCCAATCTTTATTGGGTATCTATGCAACATATTTATCCTTTTGACCGAGGGCTTAATCAAGCAGTTGTGGCCAGTAATCGTTTGTTCAAGCAGATCAAACGAGACTACAATTTGTAGGCTTTTTCAATATTCTAGATCACAAGCTGCATGAATTTTGCTATAGTATGAGCGATGATTTTGAAAGTCTATTTATCATTATTATTTTTACAATTGTTAGCTTTACCATTATTAGCTTGGTTGAGTAAAGTTTTACCCCAAATCAAAGATGGCTTGTGGGCTTTTGGCCGATACGTGATCTGGTTAAGTTTGTCACTGCTTGTTTTTTTTCTGGCCAATTTAAAATTAGCTGTCAATCATGGGCTTGGTGTTTATTTGCTAATTTTCGTTTTTTTAACAGTCAATCTTTATCTTTTATTTTTTGCTAAGAAAAGCCATAAACTTGTCCAGCTGATTAAAAATTATTGGCAACAGTTTCGTCGACAAATAATTATTGAGGAATTACTATTTATTATATTTTTTGCTTGCTTATTGCTAGTAAGAAGTTTCCAGCCAGAAATTTTAGGTTTAGAAAAATACATGGACGCTGGATTTATCCAAGTTTATCTCAAATCAGCCACGCTCCCTGCTACAGATATGTGGTTAGCTGGAGAAAATATTAATTATTATAGCTTTGGTCATTTTATGGGATCAATTCTAGTACAGATTTGGCAAATTGATTTGGCTTGGGCTTATAATTTTTTGTTGGCAACGATTATGGCGCTGTTAGCTAGTGGCGTTTTTTCTTTAACTTTTAACTTGCGGGCTAATTCTATTTGGGGAGAAAAACTGGGTAAAGATTTTGCTGCTCAAGAAAAATATAACTTTTCAGCGGCGGTGTGGACGGCGATTTTAGCCAGTCTATTGGTAACAGTCTTGGGTAATGGTCACAGTTTGTGGTACTTTTTAACTAATGGCAATTTTGTCGGTTATTGGTATCCCAATGCCACTCGTTTTATTGAAAGAACTATTCATGAATATCCTGTTTATAGTTTTGTAGTTAGTGACCTGCACGCTCATGTTTTTTCGATGCCGATGGTGATCGCGATGCTAATGAGTATTTTTTTATGGTTGACTGAGTTAATAGCAGAAGTCAAAAGACAAAAAGTATTAAGATTATTTGCTGAGCGCTTTTTCGTGTTGAGTTTAGCGATGGGCATGGTGCTTGGCTCTTTGGCGATGACCAATACTTGGGATGTATTTATCTATGCTACTTTATTATTAATTTTAGGAATTTTATTGGTAATTTGGCGAAAGGAGTTTTTTTTACCCCTATTGAGCTCAGCAGTTGGTTTAAGTGTGATGACTGCCATTATTAGTGCTCCTTGGTTTTTAAATTTTCAATCAATTGCGGGAGGAATTCAGCTGGCTAGTGAGCATTCGCCATGGTGGCAATTATTAGTGTTGTGGGGAGCACACTTTATCCCAGTGTTAATTTTTATTATTTTTTTATTGGTTAATAAGAGGCGTTTGGCCAAAAAGGAAGAAGCTTCGTGGTTCTTTGTGATGGCGACTTTTTTTGCTTTTATATTTTTATTAGTGTTTACTGAATTTTTTTATTTTAAAGATATTTATACCAGTCATCCTCGATCAAATACAATGTTTAAATTAATGTTTCAAGGTTTTATGTGGATTGCTATTTTGCTGGCTTTGGCAATTTCCTTTTTTATTAGTCGAACAAAAAGTCGTCATTGGTTTGATTGGCAATTAATCAACTTAAGAGCGGTTTTTTTGCAAAAAAACAATCAATTGTTGAAAATTAAGACTGTTATTAGAGCTTGTTTGTTTGTTTATTTACCCATAACCTTATTGCTTGTCGGATTAGCCACTTATCCTTATTTAGCTTTTCGTTCTTATTATGGAAACTTTAAAAATTACCAAGGTCTAGATGGTTTGCAATGGATGAAAAAAAGATATTCAAGCGCATATGCCATTGTTAATTATCTAAAGGAAAAAGAAACCCAACAAGTTAATATCTTAGAAGCGAGTGGTGAGAGTTTTACTGAGTATTCTCTAATTTCAGCTTTTTCAGGTATGCCGACTATTTTGGGTTGGCAGGTTCATGAATGGCTTTGGCGAGGGACTTGGGATATTGCAGCTCAGCGCTTAGGTGAAATTGAGGCTATTTACAACAATCCAAATAGTGTTCGTAGTCACAAGCTTCTCGAACAATATCAGATCAAATATATAATAATTACCAATCGAGAACGAGCCAAGTATCCTAATTTAAATGAAAACGCACTATTAACCTTGGGCCAGGTAGTTTGGACCGGTAGTGAAGATGGAACTAATCAAGATTATCTTATTTTACTTGAAAAGTAACAAGCACTGTTTTAGATAAGGTGCTAGATCCTGGTTCTAGAGATGGACTGGCTACACTTTCTTGATCTATGGCTGCTAAGCTACTGCGATAGAAAGGTTGAGAACTGACACCATCTTCAAGCACTTCTAAAATTTTTTTAATTTGTTGTTGATTGGCAGCAGCAATTGCTTCAGCTTTACTTCGAGCATCAGCAATCGCAGCATTGATTAAATCAATTTCAGAAAGATTTTGTTGGTCAAGTCTGAAGTTTGGCCCATAAACGTAATTAGCTTGACTATTATTCAAAATGTTCAATAATTCTTCACTTCGATTTTTCAACAATTCACTGTCTTCATTGCGCATGGTGATGGTAATGCTAATATTAGCTCGCCAATCTCCAACTTTACCCGTCTCATCCTCTCCAATAATCATGGTAGAAGAAGATGACAAAATTTCTGGGTTACGCACTGGATCAATCATTTTTTCTTCTTCTTGATAAACACTGACTTGAGAGGTTTGTACGTCTTCTTTAGCAATACCAAAATTATCAATTTCCACTAGAAGCTGTTCCATAATGGTATTGGCTGAATTAATTGCTTCTTCTTTTTCAGCAGCGATCACTTCAATTCCGGCAGTGAACTCAGCTAATTGATTGAGCACATCTTCTTGGGCTGAACCACGCACGGTAATTGTGCTTGTTTGTCGATTTAAGAATGATAGTTGATCAAGCGGTGTGAAATTTTGAATTAAGTAAAAACTGATGAAACCAAGAACAAAAACTAATAAAAATTTTAGAAAAGAATAGTTGTGATTGCGCATATATGATCAATTATTACATAATTTTAATTTTTTTTGAAGCGATTTTGTCGTGAAGTAATGAGTTTGGTTAATCAATGATGAGTTCAGCAAAGTCAGCACTCACAAAACCCTCTTGTCCTTCGAATTTAATTTTGAGCCAATCATCAGGTTGAGCGCTTTGACTGCTATCAAAATTATCCTCCAAATTGTTAGCCGCGGGGTAATAAAAATCACTTTTGGCAAATCCTAGTTCTTGAGAGGCTTGACTAGCTTTCGCTCTCACTCTCAACACTTCTTGATTATCAACAAAAAATCCAGTTTTTTGAATTTTAACCTTATTGCCAATAATCAATTCGGGTGCCATGACTCCCCAACTTTCATCTTTTTCTAGATTTTGTTGAGTTGATTCAGTAGCTAGCAAGTCTGGTTCGTTAGTTATTAAATTTGACTGAGCATCGGTGCCCAATTCCTCGTTGGATGTGGAGTCGTCAGCTAATTTAGCTAGTTTAATGCTTGCCCTAATTGTATAACCAGCAAGAACTTGTAAAGTATGTTCTTGGGTTTCATAAGAAGGCAAACTAACTCGATATTGATATTCTTGAGGTGCCAAATTGCTTAAAATAACGGGTGTATATTGAGTAGCTTGCTGATTAAAACTGAGTAAGGTATGTTCTGGATAAGTTTCAAAACTGATTGTGCCAACTTTTTCTGAGTTGCTTGCAGCCTCTACCTCATAAATAGTAGCTGAACTTTTTTTAGATGTAAGACTAGGGTTATATGAAACGACAGTCAAAGTACCCCTGGTTAAAGTAAGAGGCGTGCTAAATTCTGCTAAATTTTGATCGTCTGGAACAATTTTTAAAATATAATCACCACTTAAAATATTTCTTTCTGAAAGAGGAGCTTTTTCTAAAAATTGATTATCTAAAAAAACACTGGCATTTTGATCAGGACCCAGATATTCAATTTGCAATCCAGCAAAATTGATTGAATGGGGCGGGTTGAAATAAAGAAAAATTGCAGCACTTAAAATCACAATTGCCAGAAAGACCAGCCAAAAACGTTGAATAATATTTTTACTTTTCATGACTAGATGTCTGTAGTATAACAAATTCTCTATTTAGTTGAGAGCGATTTTTAACACTTCTTTGACATCTTTAACGGTGTAAAATTGCAAATCTTTTTTGACTTCTTTGGGAATTTTTACCAAATCTCGTTCATTTTCTTGAGGAATAATGACAATTTTACTACCAGCGCGATGAGCAGCAATGGCTTTTTCTTTTAAACCACCAATTCTGAGAACTCTGCCTCTTAAAGTCACTTCTCCAGTCATGGCCACATCGCGTCTGACTGCTTGTTTTTTAAAAGCTGAAACAATAGCGGTAGTGATTGTCACACCAGCTGACGGTCCATCTTTAGGAACAGCTCCTTCTGGGACATGAATGTGGACATCAGTTTGATTAATTTTTTCAATATTAATTTTTAATTCTTGATGGTGAGATCTGACATAAGTGAGGGCTGCTTGAGCTGATTCTTTCATCACTTCACCAAGTTTACCCGTTAGCTTAATTTTACCTTTTCCTGGAGAAAGTGCTACTTCGACGAACAAAATATCTCCACCAACACTAGTCCAAGCCAAACCGGCTGCCAAACCAATTTGATCTTTTTTTTCAGCTATAGTTTCATCGAACATGGCAGGTCCTAGAAAATCTGATAATTTTTTTGAGCTAACCGTAATACTTTTTTTATTTTTTTCTAGAATTTCTCGAGCAATTTTACGCATAATTTTATTGAGTTGTCTCTCTAAACTACGTACGCCCGCTTCTTTGGTATAACGACTAATAATTCTTTTTAAAATAGTATCATTCAATTTAATTTGAGTTTTTTTCAAAGCGTTTTTTTTGATTGTTTTAGGTAACAAATAACGTTTGCCGATTTCAAACTTTTCATTTAAGGTATAACCAGAGTAATGAATGACTTCTAGGCGGTCCAATAAAGCTGCCGGCACATTATCCAAAGTATTAGCGGTAGCAATAAATAATACTTCTGACAAATCATAAGGCATGTCTAAGTAATGATCTTCAAAACTAAAGTTTTGTTCAGGATCTAATACTTCAAGCAAGGCACTGCTGGGATCACCATGAAAATCTTGACCGAGTTTATCAATTTCATCCAACATAAAAACAGGATTATTGCTTTGAGTATTTTGTAACCCTTTAATAATGCGACCAGGCATAGCTCCAACATAAGTGCGACGATGACCACGAATTTCTGATTCATCTCTTATTCCCCCGAGAGAGATTTTAATAAAGTGACGATTTAAGCTTTTGGCAATACTTTGACCAATGCTAGTTTTACCTACACCAGGAGGTCCCACAAAACATAAAATAGTTGGTAAATTTTTTTCTTGATTATCATTTTTATTTTTTAGTTGCATGACTGCCATATGTTCTAGCACTCGATCTTTGACTTCTTCTAATCCATAGTGATCTTTATCTAAAATTTTGGCAGCACGTTTAATATTAATATTAGTTTTTTTATTTTTTTGCCACGGTAAATCAAAAACTAAATCCAACCAACTTCTAACATAAGAAGTTTCTGGGTTATTAGGTGACATTTGTTCGAGGCGAGCAATTTCTTTTTTGACCCTTTCTTGCACTTTTTGAGGTAGTTTTTTCTTTTTTAATTGCTCTCGATAATTATCAACAGCACCTCGATCTTCATCTAATTCACCTAATTCCTTTTGAATGGTGCGCAAGCGCTCTCTAAGTACACTCTCTCTCATATGTTCATCAAATTTTTCTTGAGTTTTGAGATTGACATCTTGCTCAATTTCTAAAATTTTTACCTCTTTGGATAAATATTCAATTACTAAACGAATTCTTTGTTTAACGTTGGTAGTTTCTAGAATTAATTGCTTTTTATTAGTGGGAATATTGAGAGTACTAGCAATTTGATCGGCCATTTCTCCTTCATTAACGCCACTCAAGAGTTTAATAAAATTTAAAAATTCGATTTGTTTACCCATTTGCACAGTTTGACGAAAGAGTTTTTGTAATTGATTGCTCAGAGCAGTCAATTCATCATCTCGCTCAATGAAGCTGGGGACTTTTTCCGCTACGGCTTGTAAAAAAGGTTGTTCTTGGACAAATTCTTGTATTTTGACGCGGCTAATGCCTCTAATTAGCGCGCTGACGTTAGCCGTGTTGCGCAAAGTTTTCTCGATCACGGCCAAAGTGCCAATTTGATACAAATCTTTAGCTTGAGGTGTTTCGATTCGGGAATTCTTTTGGGTCAACAAAATAATGTGATTATTTTGTTTCTGTGAATGACGGATAGCTTTGATGGATAGTTCTCGACCAAAGCCTAAGACCGATTCTGTTTGTGGAAATAAGACCCCTTCTCGAATTGGAACCACCGGTAGATTCAAGGAATTACTAGGTAGTTGAATAATTTTACTGTTCATAGTCTCTCGTTTAATTATACCCTAAGTTAAGGCAAAAATCTTAAGTAATTGGCAGAGCTAAAGTTTGATTGCTAAATAGGAATTTTTAAAAAGTGGGTGTGCTTGGAATCGGACCAAGGACCTCAGTCTTATCAGGACTGCGCTCTAACCAACTGAGCTACACACCCATTTATTTTTAAATTTAAACAGAAACATATTTTAGCACAAATCATTTCTTTGCCAAATCAAGCTTGTTGTTTTGCCAATCTATTGTTAAGCGATCGCCTACTTTAATTTTACCTTGAATCATGTCGGCAGCGACTTGATCTAAAATTTCGTTTTGAATTAAACGCTTCAGTGGTCTGGCTCCAAAGATGTGATCATAACCAGTTTCGGCCAAATGTTCAACTAGGGGTTCGCTAAATACCAGCTGAATGTCTTGTTCGGCTAGTCGTTTAGTAACTAAATTTAATTGCAGACGAACAATTTCTTTAATTTCCTTTTTGCCCAAACTCTGAAAAACAATAATGTCATCTAGCCTATTTAAAAATTCTGGGCGGAAATGGGTTTTAAGTAAGCCATCTAAAGCTTTTCTTTGTTCAACGGGATCATTACTGGTTTCGCTAATAATTTGACTACCTAGATTAGAAGTCATGATGATAATACTATTTTTAAAGTTAACTGTACGCCCTTTGCTATCAGTCAGATGACCTTCGTCGAGTATTTGCAACAAAAGATTAAAAACTTCGCTATGCGCTTTTTCGATTTCATCCAGCAACACAATTGTATAAGGATGGCGACGCAAGGCTTCAGTTAATTGTCCACCTTCCTCATAGCCAATGTAGCCGGGTGGCGAGCCGATTAGGCGAGCCACACTGTGTTTTTCCATATACTCGCTCATGTCGATACGAGTAATTAAATGTTCATCATTAAAGAGTTGTTCAGCCAGCGCTTTGGCCAATTCGGTTTTTCCTACTCCAGTTGGTCCCAAAAACAAGAAACTGCCTATTGGTCTACCCTCTTCACTAATACCAGCTCGATTACGACGAATCGCTCCAGCGACTGCTTGAATCGCTTGCTCTTGGCCAACTACTCGCTTAGTTAGTTTTTCTTCCAGATGCATTAATCTCTCGCCTTCTTCAGTCAACATGCGACTGACCGGAATGCCAGTCCATTTAGAAACAATACTAGCAATATCACTCTCATCAATTTCTTCTTTAAGCAATCTTTTTTCTGGATCAATCTTAGCTATTTTAGCTTGTGCTTCTTTGATTTTTTTCTCGATTTCAGGGATTTCTCCATAATTAATAGCCGCAGCTCTTTCCAAATCATAATTACGTTCTGCCCTCTTGGCTTCTTCGCGCAAGTCATCCAATTGTTGATTAAATTTTTTGATTGAATCTAAAATTTCTTTTTCTTTACGCCATCTTAGTTCCAAACTTTTATATTCTTCTTTTAATTCGCTAATTTGTTTTTCAATTTTTGTTAAGCGGTCTTGGCTTTTTTGATCTTTTTCTTTCTTAAGTGATTCTCTTTCAATTTCTAATTGACGGATTTTGCGTTCCAACTGATCAATGCTACTAGGTTTACTGTCAATTTCGATGCGCAGGGCTGAAGCTGCTTCATCCATCAAATCAATAGCTTTATCTGGTAGGAAGCGATCACTAATGTAGCGATGAGAAAGTTTAACAGCAGCTACAATAGCACTGTCTAGAATTTTTACACCATGATGAGCTTCGTATTTACTTTTAATACCCCGCAAAATAGAAATTGCGTCTTCTACTGATGGTTCTTCGACCATCACTGGTTGAAAACGTCTCTCCAGGGCACTATCTTTTTCGACATATTGGCGATACTCTTTGAGAGTGGTGGCGCCAATAGTGCGCAAAGTTCCTCTAGCCAAAGCGGGTTTGAGTAAATTACCAGCATCAGTTGAGCCTTCACTGGCTCCGGCACCAACAATGTTGTGTAACTCATCGATGAACAAAATAATTTGCCCCTCACTTTTTTCAATTTCTTTAATAACTGCTTTGAGCCGATCTTCAAATTCTCCCCGATACTTGGCTCCAGCAATCAAAGCACCCATGTCTAGTGCTAGTACTCTTTTATTTTTGAGTGCTTCAGGGACATCGTCTTCAATGATCTTTTTAGCTAAACCTTCAACAATGGCAGTTTTACCAGTACCAGGCTCACCAACTAACACCGGATTGTTTTTGGTGCGTCGCGATAAAATTTGGGTAATTCGGCGAATTTCCTCATCACGACCAATTACTGGATCAATTTTTCCCGATCTGGCCAAACTAGTAAAATCCAAACAATATTTTTCTAGGGCTTGATATTTACCTTCTGGTTCGGGATCAGTGACACGTTGTTGACCGCGGACAGTTTTTAGGGCTTGAATGACTGTTTTAGGATCAAGATCTAGCAGTTGAATAACTTTTTTTTGATTTAAAAGGGCTAAAAATAAATGCTCGGTGCTAATATATTCATCTTTGAGTTTCACCGCTTCAGTTTCTGCCTGGCTTAAAACCTTGCTTAGTTCTGAAGAAGCATAAGCCTGAGTAGGTGTTTCGGTAGTAGGTAACTGTTGTAATTCCTTACGAATTAAACCGGCCACAGCTTCTGGTTTTTTATCTAATTGTTCAAGTAGATTGGGTACAATACCGCCCGCTTGATCGACAAGAGCTAGTAATAAATGCCACACTTCAATTTGGCTATGCTTGAGTTTGCCAGCTAATTGCATGGCATCTTGGACGGCTTCTCCAGCTTTGGTGGTATAACGATCAAAATTCATAAATATTTTCCATTATTTTTAATAAATAGTAAGCTTAAAGATTATTTTGCATTTTTATTTTAGCGCGGTAGGATAGTTTTGCAAAGAGTCAATTAGCAGACAGAGAAGAACTCTGCTAATTATTGAAGAAATGAGTTTTGCTTGATTTATCTTATATATTTTGATATATAATGATCTATTATGATAGATTAAAGTAAGGAAAAGAATAGTTGGGCAAGTTTTTAATAATAATTTATAGTGAATAAGGAAGTCTGATCATTTTTTTATTTTTTTCTGGCATTTTTGTAGAATTATTTCTGTTTACTAATACATAAAACAATATCAATTGTAGCATAAAAAGTAGTTGAACTTGTCAATGTTTTTTTAAATAAAAAAAACGAGCCGTGTGGCTCGCTTGATTAACAGTGAAGACATTTCTTAACAGTAAATACGGTGATAGAAAGCGACCTGGGCACCTATGTCCACAGGTTTTTAGTTTTTCGTTTAAGTTGCCTTAAACGGGAGAA
>CAYSMC010000010.1:0-5754 GCA_964432115.1 uncultured Pseudomonadales bacterium
CCTTTTTATGGTGTCCCATTTGTCTCATTTCTTGTACAATTACCTCTGAAAGGTGCATTTACATATGGGACACACCGGTTCCAGACCCATATGCTCCGCATAGATTTGAAAATGTCGAAGATATTTTTAAATCTATGTGAGAGAGTTCTTTGATTAATTTAAATCCTGCCGTCGAGCAAAGCACGACTAATACCCGCAGGGTGCAGTGCCTCCGCAGCCTAGGATTCGAACTACAGTGACGGGAAAAATATGAATAAATATCTCAAGGTTTATAAGCTCGTTGAAGAATCATATAAAAAATCTGAGTCGCCATTTGCACAATGGATGTGGCAAAATCATGTTCCTGTCGTTACCCAATATGCAGAAAAATTGAGTAAAAAACTCAAAGCAAACTTAGATTTAGCCATAGCTGGAGCGTTACTTCATGATTTTGGGGATGCATTTGTGCACCGACATTCTAGTAATCATGCAAGTGTTTCAAAAACAGAATCAACAAAAATTCTAAAACACGCTAGGTATTCTGATAAAGAAATAACTGAGGTTTTAGAATCTATAATTGCTCCACACTCATGCAAAGATGGTTTTTTGCCCAAAACTTTAGAAAGTAGAATCTTAGCAACGGCCGATGCTCTTGCACATTTAAACACCGACTTTTATATTCAGTTTTCATGGATGCATTTACCTGAAAACAAAACATATGATGAGTTTTTAGAATGGGTTGTAAATAAACTAGATCGCGACTTTAATGAGAAAATATTTTTTGAAGAAGTCAAAACTGATGTAAAATCAAGGTATCAAACTCTTAAAGAAGTATTTGTTAAAAAAGAGTTATAACGACGCACGGGTTCCAGACCCACCTGCTCCGCATCCTGGTGCGTAAGTTACAGCAACAATCTAATTTATGATAAGTTGAATCAACTATGAAAATTTATCACATCATTTCCAAAAAAAAGTGGCAAGAAACTCAAGATCAAGGAGAATATGCTCCTGAATCTCTAGAGAATGAGGGGTTTATTCATGCTTCAAAAAAAGAACAGGTTGTACCGACAGCTAATAGAAGATATCAAGATAAAGAAAATTTGCTTTTATTAGTGATTAGATCTGAGAAAGTAAAACCAGAAATTATTTTTGAATACTCATCTGGAGCTGGTGAAGATCATCCTCATATTTATGGTCCTCTCAATCTTGATGCTGTTGAGGAAGTTATTTCTCTTAAGAAAAATAGGTCGGGAAAGTTCTATTTGTAACTCTGCATATGGGACACACTGGTTCCAAACCCACATGCTCCGCAATAATCGAAAAGTTCTGATAGACCCGTCCTTTTAGCTAGAATGGGTTGATGGAGCTTGCTAATTATTGTCAAGTTTCAACATTTTTCAGTTTAACAGCCTTGGAGTAATGTATATAATATTTGTTAAATAAAGGATATCGATTTATTATTTAACAATTACTTTAAAGTACCTTCTTTTACCTATGCGAAAAATGTTTTCTTTCTTTAGTTCTATTTTTTCTTCAATCAAAGATTCTTTCTCTAGATAGAGTGCATTTTGTTTATGCAGTCGCCTACCTTGTGATTTGCTTTTAATGATGCCTGCTTTAACTAACAGATCAATTAATTCTGAAATACTTAATGACTCAGCGCTAATATTAACCGTTTTAACATCTTGAGGAGCCATTTTTTTCTGTATCGTCTTCTTAAAATGAGTAGCCGCTTTTTGTGCAGATTCTTTGTCATAAAGTTCTGTAAGAATTTGATTAGCCAAAATCTTTTTAAGAGCCAGTGGATTCTCTGTTTCCTCAATAGTTTTCTTAATTTCACCAATAGGCATTGAAGTAGCTAAAATAAAATAATCTTCAATTAATGAATCCTTCACAGACATGATTTTGCCATACATATCTTTAGGAAAGTCATCTAGCCAAATAGCATTTCCCCAGGATTTACTCATTTTTCTTCCATCAGTTCCCAGCAGGAAACCATTTGCTAAAACAAATGATTCTTTCTCTCTAAGAGTTTTAATTAGGGAGCGTCCGGCTTGCATATTAAAAGTTTGGTCTGTGCCTCCTAATTGAACATCGGTATTTAGGTGATAACTATCATAACCTTGCATAATTGGATAAAGCATTTCTGGCAAACCAACCCTCTTACCACTCTTTAATCTCTTTCTTATTAACTCACGACTAGTAAAATCGTTAACAGAAAAATATTTTGTCAGTGATAAAAGATTGCTAAAATTCAACCTGCTTAACCAGTTATTGTTGTGCACCACTTTAACTTTATTAAAGTCTAGAATCTTACTAGCTTATTTTTTGTAAATTTGAAAATTCTCTTCAATTTCTGCTTCAGTTAGCATTGAGCGCTCATTGTTTTTATCAGAAGTATCACCAACTAAAGCAGTAAAATCACCAATTAAAAAGTAAACATTATGACCAAGGTCTGCAAATGCCTGAAGTTTTCTCAGTGACACGGCATGTCCAAGGTGAATATGAATAGCTGTGGGATCAATGCCAAGATAGACGTTGAGCTTTTTATTTGAGCTCAAGAGCTTTTTTAACTCCTTTTTCTCCAGGAATTATATTTTCAGTTCCACGCTTGAGAGAATGATATTCATTAGTTGTTGTTTTGTCATTTTGAGTCCCTCTTGCTTATATCCTTTATTATTTTAGCTGCAGCTTCCTCTAATAATTCAATTAATCGAGTTACATTGTTTCCTACTGCTGGAATAAATCAAGCAGGATTCATATGGTCAATTTTAAAATTTGTTTTATCTAGCCCCAAAATAATAGAATAAAATGAGATATAAAAATTTTTAATTCGACAGTTTTTGTTTATTAATTTGGTCATTTATAGTTATCTTTTTTTAGCAATTATTTTGGCTATTTTTTTAATTGAACTAGAGATTTCTTCATATTCAATAATTTCCCATCCAGCTTTTTGATATATATTCTTTAGCTGTTTATGAGCAAATACATTTGGTAAATCACCCGCTCTATTTTGTGACATTTTGACAACGACAAAATTAATTCCTCCAATTTTTGTGTGATTTTGAATTTTTTTCAGCAATTCTTGACTATTTTTTGGAGATAAAAAATGCAAGACACCGATAGATAGAATTAAGTCAAATTTTTTGTTAAATTGATATTCTAAAAGATCGTCATTAATTAAAGTTAAATTTGGAGAATCTATTTTATTATTAAGTATTCGTAAAGCGTCTGGAGAACTATCTACGCCTGTTACCTTAAAACCTTTATTTATAAGTAATTCTGTATTCCTACCGCTACCAACACCCAAATCTAAAACTTGTTTACCTTTTACATAAACTAAAGCTTTTTCTAACCCCTCAATTGGCTGGGAAGTATAAGGATTATCATTTGCATGGTATTTTAATTTAAACCTAGTTTTAAAATTCATATGTTTTATATTAAGCAACTTAGTTGCAAAAATCAAATTAAAAAGAGAAGCTTCGCAATACCCCAAATGTAAGCTAAAATGGCTTTTAAACCTATAACAACTTGAGTTAATTCAAGTGCGGTTCGAATCCCACCGCTTCCGCCACAGTTGAAAAGTTCCGATAGACCCGTCTAACACCGATGAATGGACTGATGGGGCTTGCTAAATTTTCCCATTTCAAACATATTTCAGTTTAACAGCCGAGTAATTAAACAAATCCAAGCTTATAAGGATATAATTTAGGTACATGCCAGACTCAAACCAAGACTATTTAGATCAATATGATTATGTTGATAGTGACTTCTTTTATGAAGCTATTGAGGAATACTCGCCACTCATCGGAACTTTTCTAATGAATTTCAGCCTTTTGGAAAGAGAGTTAAATCAAGCAATTTCAGAAATCATTCAAGATAGAACGCACGAAACTGGCTATATCATTATTAGCCAATTGAATATGGGGAAGAAAATAGAAGTTTTCCATAAGCTTTATCTCCAATTAGAAACTGCGACAGATGGAAAACATAGAAAAAAACTTGAAGCAATTAAAGGCAAACTAATTGCACTGAATTCATTTAGAAATCAAATTGCTCATGCGGACTGGGGAACTCTAAGCAAAGAACATAATGTTAGAATTAAAATTCAAGCCGACACAGAAACAGGGTTCGTTAAGTTTAAATTAGCATGCATTAAACCAGAAGATATTGAATCCAATACCGAAGAAATTGACAAGGTAATTGACGAAATAGATGAGTATAAAGAGGAGGCTTTTAGCTTCTAATAATTAATACCAACTTCTTTTCCTTTAATTGAAACTTTGTTTTTATCATTCCCAACGCCTCTCTTCGATCATCAGGGCTTCCAGTTTTGAGAATGTGTTTTAGATAGTTGGCAGCCATTTCGTTATCATTGCTTTTGACAGCCTCATTTTCAATTTCACCCAAGTTGCCAGATAAATACTCTTGATGAAGTACTTCTGATCTTAGTCGATGAAATCGTTCAATATCTGACTTCAGTTTCTTAGCAATTTTAGCTTTATCAATTTTGACATTGCCAGCATTGATGTGAGCTAGAAGTTGTTTAATCAAATCACTCTCCGTGATGTATGGCTCATCACAATCATAGTCGACTGATCTGGCACAGTGATAATAAATGTGTTTGTTGTAGCCACCATATTTCAGTTTCTTATATCTTTCTTCAGCAGTAACACCACCACCACATGATCCACAAATGCACAATGTTTTAAATGGAAACTTATTTTTGTGCCACTTCTTGGGTGGAACAGTTAATTGCTTTTGAACCTTATCCCACAGCTCTTTACTAATCAATGGCTCGTGTTTGCCTTTGTACCATTCACCTCCGAACTCGAACTCACCATAGTAAAAAGGATTTTTCAAAGTGGCATAGATTTTACTGAGTGCCAATTGATGCCCACCTTTTGTTTTAAATCCAATTTCAATTAGCCATTTGCGAATTGTTCTGCCACTGTGACCTTGTTCAGCTACTCGCTTGTAGATTTCTTTGACAACCCAAGCTCGCTCAGGGTCAGGAACTACTTCGCTAATGCGATTGTTGTTGAGTACATTCAAATATCCAACGGGTGCTAACCCCGGTCTAATTCCCATCGCACATTTCGCTCTCAGTCCTCGCCTTACATTGACTCCACGATTGTCATTTTCTAGTTTGGCTTGGCTACATAAAATCATCAGCAAGAACTTTTCATTAGGACTGTTAGTGAAGCTTTGAGAGTAGGTTTGGATTTTAAGTAGTTTACCCTGATCCATCAGGTCAACCAAAGACCCTAGGTCACCAGCATTACGGCTCAATCTATCCGGTGCCCAAGTCAGAATGGCATTATATTTTTCTTCCCTAATTTCTCTGAGAATCTCAACAAAGAGCGGTCTAGCTCCGGAGGCTTTAGCTGAATGGCTTTCTCGCTTTGTTTCAACAACATTGATGCCTTCACGATCTGCTAAGGTCAGCATCTCTTTAATCTGAGATTCAATTGACATGGTTTGTCTCTCATCAGATTCAGAAGATTTACGGGCATATAGGCAATATTTAAGTTTCTCTTGCATAATTTCCTTCAAGTAAGTGAAGGTACCGCAAAGAATTTTTAAGTCTAGTAGTAAAATTGCAAATATGGAGATGACTAAAACACATATAGTTTCAAAGGTGCTTATTAGACAATTTTGTTCTAATGGAAAAACCAAAGTCTACAATATTAGAAACAAAATGTGGGAGTTACCAAAATCTCCTATTGAAATTGCCAGCATTCCCATACCAAGAGAAATCATTAAAAAAAGTGA
>CAYSMC010000011.1:0-18449 GCA_964432115.1 uncultured Pseudomonadales bacterium
TTTATTTTTTTTAATTTTCTTTTTATTTTGTTTAATTTTTACCAGAAGAAATCTATACCACTTTACATAAAACGGCAATTTCGGTCGACCACGTTTAGATTTTTTTTGTTTTGGCTGGGTTTTTTTTCTACTTTTTTGATAATTTTTCTTGACTGCCATTCTAAAGGGCATTTTAACACATCAAGAACAAAAAATTACTCTTAAATTGGACAAGCACCTGACTCACATTTTAAATGTTCCATGCTGATATCTTCCAATAAAGTATTTTGATCTTCTTCACTGATTTCATTAATCACTTCCATAAATTGACTAATGGTAACAGCTTCTTCGGGCTGATATTCATAAGCAGTGACGTCAATCTTTGGCATAACACTACAAGTTTTGATTAGGGGTTGATATTTACGGATCATGTTAGAAAATTTGCGATACGATACCTTTTCTGGATCGTATTTAAGTGTGTAAGAAATCTGGTTACCTTTGTCTTCAGATAACGGTTTACCATCTTCATTAACACCACGTATCCAATATTTTTCCAATAACATCAACCATTGATATTGTTCTTCAGGTTTAGCTTCACTAGCAGTCACTAATTTACCATTCATTCCTAAACGGCAAATTTCTGGTTGAGTAGGAAATCCAACCGCTATCGTACCCTGATAACTCTTTAATTCTTTAATCGGGTAGCCGAGTTTCTTGTATTTTTTCACTAAAGGATCATCATCTCTAAATTGCACCCAACGAATATATTCACGCATTGCAGGTAAATGGGCTCCTTCAGACAAGGCAAATAATTTTGAAGTAGTGCCCGCTGGTTTAATAGTGGTATTGGTATGAGGAATAGATACTTCCAATAATTCAGAATATTTTTCAGCTTCGTCTTCTACGGCACGTTTAAAACGAGCAATAGTTAACCAAAAATCTAAACTTTTTTCTTCATCAATTAAATCATGAAAAGCATAACCAAAAGCATTCCAAGCATATTCATGAATCCCTGTCATCCCCACCCCAATGCGGTTGGTTCTTTTAACCTCTCTGGTATATAAACTATCCATATAGGTATTGACTCTAATTAATGCTCTAGTGGCCACTCTGAAAGATTCTTCGGCGCTGTCAACGTCTGGAGCATAATAAGGGACTACATCAGCGATGACGCAATAACCACCCAACATGTTGAGAGTGATTTCACCACAGGGATTAGGAATTTGAGTATAGTATTTGGCACTGGCATATTTGGCAACTTCTGCCAACATTTTAATAGTCCGTTTCATCGGTCTAAACTTTTTACTAGTTGCATATTTACCATCTAAATAGCCATCAAAACCATTATCGTTTTGCACTAATTTATGTTGATTAACAAAACCAGGTTCTCCAGTTCGATCAAAATAAGAAGAACGCATAACTGAATCCAAAACCTTTTGTGCATGTTTGCTATTTTGTTTCCAAAATTTATCATCAACAGCCACACTGTTATTAGCCGACCACAAAAATCCACCCTTTTTAATACTAATAAATTCAAAAATATCTGGATCAGTCCAGGTTTTTACTGCTATTCTAGCTGCACGTCTCGCACCACCGACTAAAACACATTCTGATAAATAATGATCGACATACATACTTTGCTTCCAGGGTTTCAGACCAGCACCTTTGACCGTAGCTACTCGTTGAATGGCCTTGATCAGGGGTCGAGGACCAGAAGCAGGTCGACCTTGCATGCCACCAATTGGCGAGCCTTTGGCTCTAACTTTTGAAAAATCTAAAATTAATAAATCATCTTTATATTTACGTTCAAAAGTCATCACTTCAATTTTTTCTACAGCTTGAGCCCAACCTTCACGAGTATCTGGAATTTCAAACCAATGAGCTTTGCGGTATTTATGGCGAGCTTCCTTCACACTCTCATCTTCCCCCCAAGCAAAATCAGGGTGTTGATCATCCAAAACGCAACGAATAAGTGGCATATGATCCCAGTCAACGACCATCAATGCATCATCGTAAGCCCGACCAACTCCAGAACCATTGAGTAACAGATAAAACAATAAAAAACTAGAAGAAGCAGTACTACAATTAGTAAAAACTTCCATATTTCTTGTCGGTTGATCAGCATCACCGTGTTGTAAGTGTCGTCCACTTAATAGTAAAGAAGCATTAGATAAATGTTTTTTTAACAATTGATACTCTTTTTTACGGTGATCTGCCCATTTCTTGCCTTTGGGCAATAAAGATGTATTCCCCTTGGCGACTCTTCTTGCCACATCCTGCCAAGTTTCCGACTCACCATTGGTTTTAGTTCGTAGAATAGTTCGTTTAGCCACTGCTTCACCTAAACCTTTAGCTAATTTTCGATCCTGGAATTTCATTTTTTTGCGGTAAGCAGTCATAATATTTCCTTTTTACTCTTTAATCTTAGCGATTTCCTCTTCAAAATCAGCGAGATCACCAAAATCTCGATAAACACTGGCAAATAATAGATAAGAAAGAGGATCTAATTTTTTTAGTCGATTTAATACCAAATTACCAATTTCCCAGCTTTTAACTTCTTGATCGCCTTTTTGGCGAAGCTTAGATTCAACTTCTTCAATTAATAATTCGATCTGCAACATGGTGACTGGTCTCTTCCAAGTAGATTTGAGTAAACCACGTTTAATTTTTTCCCGATCAAAATTTTCCTTCGAACCATCTTTTTTAATCACTTTTAAATCTACACCTTCAACTCTTTCATAAGTGGTAAAGCGTTTATCACAATCTTCACAAATCCGCCTTCTTCTCACTGCTTCACCATTTTCAGCTTCTCTTGAATCAATAACGGCAGTATTTTTGCTTTTACAAAATGGACAATACATTTTTTAACTTAAGTCTGGCTATATCGTACTTTTTTTTAAATATTCTACAATCAGTTGTGGTTAGTGAACAAAAACACCACAAAATGTTGTAGATTTAATTAGCCGGAATAAAAATATCTCACAGAAACAAGTACGATGTCAACTAGTAATTATTGACTCAACTGAGACTTCAATAAAATAGTTTCATTGTTTAAATTATTAAGAACACTACGATCTGTTTCACTAAAATGATCAGAATATTTTTCAACAGTTTTTTGATGATAATCAATGCCTTCTAGAATAAAAAATATCAATTGTTCAGAACTTGGACTATGAGTGCTCTCTTCTTTCAAGTTTTTGGCTTCCAATAAAGCCTGATTAAGATATTTTTGAGATTTGGTAAAAGTAGTCAGTGCTAAAACCATCTCTTCTTTTTCTACTAAGCGAATTGCATAAAACAAACGTCGTTTAGAGTAAGCTACCAACAAATAAATTCTACGTTCACGATCTGCCATTGATAAACGAAGTCGATCAACTACCATTAATAATGGATAAAGAGAATGATCTGGTAATATTTCTTTTTGTACATAAAATTTACGATTCTTAAAATTGCCAGAATTAAGCATTTGCGATTGAGAAGAAATGTTAAAAGAACTCAATAAAATAAAAATTGACGAAACAGTGGCGACAATAATCAAAGAATATTTAAGCAGTTTAGACATATTTTTACTAGTAAAAAATGATAATTAAAAATGTATAAGTAACACCATACCCCAAATTGCTTGAGTCATTAATAAAGTATAAGCGTTACGCTGAAGATAAAATAGCAAAGCCTGACCAAGAGCAAAAACAAACAAAAGCAAAGTATGTAAATAAATTGTGGCGAAATTGAAACGTAACAGTAAATTAGGTAAGTGAAAAATTAAAAATATCAAAGCTACTACTAGAATTTTTTTAAATAAAGACCATTTTTGATAACGATCGTCAATAACTAACATCACAAAACTAAAGAAAAACAAAGTTTCAAAAAAACCAGTTAAAATAGCTAAAAATAGTTCCCACCAAAAATTATCTGCTGCATAAAAGGCCAATGGTTGAATTTGAGCAGAATTGGTTAAAGCTTTGGCTATGACAGCTACAAAACCTAAAATTCCACCTGTGATTAAGCCGAGTAACAAGCCTTTTTTTAATTTGTTAAAAGCAAGACTTTCCATGGTAGCCGAAAAACCAGTAATGGTTAAATAAATTAAAACCGGAAAAGCAAAGAAAACTGCTTTTCCTATCGATTCATCAAAAATAACTGGAAAAGAAGATAAAACTCGATATAAAAACCAAAAAACAAAAACTAAAATTAATAGTGGCCAAAACAATTGATGTTTTTGTTGTCTACTATGACGCTGCTGAGTTTTAGTTCTTTTTTTTGATGGCATCGAGTGCAATTTTTAATGTTTCTTGCTGATTGTAAGAATAAGTATCAATAACTAAATCGTATATGTCTGGGCGCCAAAAATCAAGCTTGGCAGCTGCCGAAATTTTGCCAGTCTTGACTAACCACTCATGCCATTCTTTTTTATACATACGTTGCCATTTGGATAAATTTTCCTGATAACGGATTAAAATATTTTCCTTGGCTAATTCAATACTAATTCCATCACGGTTAACAATCCGATCAATACGTACTGCATCGTCACTACAAGTCATTAAAATCTTTAAGGTAGTAGGAATATTTTGAGCCATAAAACCGGAAAGCCACGATTCAATGATCCAGCCCTCTTCACTACTAAGTTTTTCACGAATACCCATGTCAACTTGACGATCAAAATCGTCACTATAAACTAAAGCACTATGGTGAGCCCTCGAACTGGCATCAAATAAACCTTTTTCTGCTGCGTAAGCACGCATAAACTCTCCTCCAGAAAAACCCGTAAAACCAGCGTACTTGAGTTCTTCACGCAACATTTTTAATAAAGTAGTTGATCCACAACCCGGTAAACCAGAAATGGTAATGTTTTTATAAGCAATATTTTTGATAGCCATATCAACTTTCAATTGTTTGTTTTGTATTTGTTTTTTGGTGATGATTTTTTTCTAATAAGTCAATTGTTGTTTGCATGACTTTGAGCATCTTATCTAGACAATGACTGGCTTCATCAAAACTCAAAGCTCTATCACCGTCGGGAAAATAGTGAAAGACATGATTGCGACATTGCAACCAAGTTTGCCAAACTTCTTGAGCTAATTCTTGATTAAACACTCGACTAAAATCATCATAAACCCACCACTGATCACGTTGTTTGGCACTAACGTCAGGATTAAGAGCTCGACCAATACGAAAACGACGACCATAATAAACCTTATGACTAATTAGGTTTAAATCAAGTAAAACTTTTTTTAAAAAACCTTCGTAAGCTTTGGCCATTGGAAAAACAATAAAAGAAAAATCATTGATATGATTTTTATCAATAAACTGTTGTTTTAAATATAAACTAGTCTTAACTAAATTTTCTTGTCCAGGATCTAAATATTTTAACCAAGGTAATTGTAAATCAAATTGCATAAATAATTTCGTATTACAGAAAAATACATATCGATTATAATTGAAACACAAGAAAAAATCCAAGACTTATGTCTAAAAACAAAAATTTATTTAAGCAGAAAAAAAAGAACAACATTATCAAGAGTTGGTTAAAGTTTTGGCAAAATAAACATTGGCGAGCTATTTTCGTCGTCTTAATTATTTTATCTATAGGCATCTTAGTTTATTTAATTCAAGAATTACCATCTCCAAAAAATTTAACTTCTTCAGAGCACTATGCTGTAAGTACACAAATTTTTGATCGAAATGGTGAATTACTTTATGAGGTCTATGGAAACGAAAATCGTACTCCAATTGACATTAAAAATCTGCCAGAACACCTGCTACAAGCGACTATTGCCATCGAGGATAAAAATTTTCATCGCCATCATGGCTTAGACGTGAGAGGATTATTAAGAGCTGCTATTAACAATCTCACTGGAGGTGACACTCAAGGAGGTTCCACCATTACTCAACAATTAGTTAAAAATGCTTTATTAAGTAAAGAAAAAACTCTCAACCGTAAAATTAAAGAAGCAATCATTTCTGTTTTGACAGAAATTATTTATAGTAAAGAAGAAATTTTAGAAATGTATTTAAATTATATCCCTTATGGTGGTACTGCAGTTGGCATCGAAGCAGCTGCCAATCTTTATTTTGACAAAACTGCTAGTGATTTAACTTTAGCTGAAAGTTCTTTATTAGCAGGTTTGCCACAAGCACCCAGCACATACTCACCATTTGGAGCTCATCCAGAAAAAGCTAAACTACGTCAAAAAGAGGTTTTACGCCGAATGCTTGAAGATGGATACATCAATGAAGAACAAATAAATGAAGTAGAAAATGAAACATTAACCTATGCCCTAAATAAAACCGATATTAAAGCTCCTCATTTTGTTTTTTATGTAATTGATTTATTGCAAAAAGAATATGGTGAAGAAATGGTAAAAACTGGCGGATTGAGAGTTCGAACAACTTTAGATTTCGAATTGCAAGAAGCTGCTCAGGCTTCATTATCCGCAGAAATTGAACAATTAAGTAATCTAAAAGTCAGTAATGGAGCTGCCCTTATTACCAAACCGAATACTGGAGAAATTTTAGCAATGATTGGTAGTAAAAATTACTTTGACATGGAAAATGATGGGCAAGTTAATGTTACTCTAGCTCTAAGACAGCCAGGATCATCCATTAAACCACTTATGTATGCCACCACTTTTCAAGAAAAAACTCTGAGTCCTGGTTCTATGATTTTAGATATTCCAACTTGTTTTAGAGTAGCTGGTCAAAAAGATTACTGTCCTAAAAACTACACCGGTGGTTTTGCTGGACCAGTAAGCATCAGACAGGCCTTAGGAAATTCTCTTAATATTCCAGCAGTTAAAGCACTGAGCACTATTGGTGTAGAAAAATTTATTGAACAAGCTAATAAAATGGGCATTAGTAATTGGACTGATCCTAGCCAATATGGTTTATCTCTAACTCTTGGGGGAGGTGAAGTAATGATGATTGAAATGGCTACAGCTTTTGGAGTCCTAGCTAATCAAGGAGTTAAAGTACCCAACACCGCCATTTTGGAGGTAAAAAATTATTTGGGTGAAATTTTAAAGAGCGTTGATCTGGAGGCGCGCGGCGAAGCATTGTCCACCATGACTGATGACGAAACTATCGACACATACAATGACTTGGAAAGAGTAATGCGCCGCGCGCCAGCCTATCTCACCAGTCACATTATGCAAGACAACAGTGCCCGCTTAATGGCTTTTGGCAGCAATAGTCAACTAGTGATCAAAGACAAGGTGGTTAGTGCAAAAACCGGCACTACTAATGATTTGAAAGATAACTGGACAATTGGTTTCACTCCGGAATTTTTAACTATTGTATGGGTGGGAAATAATGATAATAGCTCGATGAGCTATTTAGCTTCAGGAGTCACCGGCGCCGCACCAATTTGGAATGATATCATGAGCTACATCCTTAAAGATGAACAAGTTATTTGGCCGGATCGTCCGAGCGATGTCAAGATGGGTTATGTTTGCCAAACTGGCATGCCCGTAGATCGTGGTTTGGGTAACAATCGCAATGATTTTCAAAATCTTAATACAAATGATCTCACTGTTAAAACAGATGATCAACAAACCTATGTAACAGAGACTGATCCTGCTCAAACCTGTCAAGCTAGTGTTCAAGAATTATATTGGGAAGAATCTCTGCCAAGTTATTCTGGTAGTTTTCAAAAAGAATTTTGGATTCGCAGTGAGACAGGATTACCTCCAAAATTAGGCGAAGAAACTAGTGATCTAGTCTTAGAATTGCACCAATTTTATTATGATCCAGTTACTGCCCTCTACTGCGCAGATTGTAAACGAGCAATCAATGAAGAAACAGGAGAAATTATTTATGAATCAAATTACGTTAATTAATTATTAACAAACAACAGTGATTAAAAAAACTAAATTTATTTTACTCCCTCTCTTAATCATTATTTTGACTGTAATCATTTATTTGAGCCTGAAAATTTGGCAAAAGAATTTTAAATCTCCAATTGGAGACAATTTTCAATTTAGCTACATCACCAATAAATTTTGGCCTAAAAAAAATAATCACAAGACAATTATTTATGGCTTTTTACCCTACTGGAATATTAATAAAGTAAAAATCCAACCAGAATTAACTCATTTGAGTTACTTTGCTCTAGAAGTTGGCGTCGATGGACAAATAGTTATTGAAAGCAAACCTGGCGAAACAAAACCGGGATTTAGACAATTAAATAGTGAGCAATTTTTCACTTTGATTGATGATCGTGATCTGAAACTTGAATTGGTTTTAAGTCAATTTGATTCGCAAAAAATTGAACAGTTTTTGAATGATCAACAAGCCTGGTTAACTTTTTTAAAACAAATAGATAGCCTATTGCTAGCTTATCCTTTCACTGGCATTAATCTGGACTTTGAATATCAAGGTGAGGCTAGTCAACAATTACGTCAAGAATTTACCAATCTGGTAATTAGTGTCCAGCAACATTTAACACAATATCAAACAAAAATTAATTTAAGTGTTGATGTTTATGCCAATGCTGGAGATCCTGAAAAAAACTTAATGTGGAATATTGCAGATCTCGAGCCCTACATCGATTACATAATCGTGATGGCTTATGATTTTCATCGTCAAAATTCATTTCAAGCTGATCCCGGAGCACCTTTATTTGGTGGAGAAAAATTATGGAGTAATGATATTAATTCTTTAATGAAAAACTTTTTTGAATACATTCCTAGAGAAAAAATTTTATTAGGCATTCCGTTTTATGGATATGCTTGGCAAACTGATAGTTTAGAACCTAGAGCTAATACCTATCCTGGCACAGGTTTTACTGTTAGTTATCAAGAAGCCCTCAATCTTCAAGAATTAAGTGGAATTTGGGAAAATTGTGAAAATTTGGCCATTTATTGGCAAGAAGAAGCACTATCGCCTTTTGCCACTTTAACTTGTCCAAATGATAATCAAGGGAACAATGAAGAAAATGAATCAATTAACTATTTAGTTTATTTTGAAAACGCAAAATCTTTGCAATATAAAATTGATTATGCCCAACAATTGGAGTTAGCAGGAATCGCTATTTGGGCATTGGGTTATGAAGGGGAAACAAGAGATTTGTGGGAAGTGGTAAAAAGTTTTTAAAATAAAAATATTTATTTTACTTTAAACTGCTTTGCCAAAAGAAATGACCAAACTCCGGTTGCCAAAAAGAACAAACCCATAAACAACAAGCCTACAGTGCTAAATATTGAACCAGCATTGTAAGTACCACTAGCCGTGGAAACAACTGTTTCTCTAGCACTATCAGAGGCGGTTGGAGTAAGAGTGGCAGCCGGTGTAGATGTTGGAGTGGGGGTAAGACTAGTTTCAACTGTAGGAACATAAGGATCTCCTGTGCCGTAGGGCAACGTTGTGGTTTCGGCACTAGCAATTGTTCTGCTATCCTCTTCTGCTCCTCGACCATAATCTACAGCTTCTTCACTTACAGTAAAATTATAACTTTCAGTTACCTCTTCTCCTGTTGCATCAATATACGTGTAAGTCACCGTGTGTTCTCCTGGCTCCAAACTTTGTTGCAAACTAGCGATATCAAGCATGAGATTACCATTAGCATCAGTTTTAGCAACTGTCTCTATAGTTGCATCTGAATGAATCTCTATTTTGACTGTAATATCAGGCAGTAAATTAGCTTTAATAATAGGTTGCGTTGAATTAACAACAAGATCACTTGCACTACTAGATTCGGTAGACATATTTAGATCTAAAGTTCTATCTTCATCGCTCAATACTATATCTTGATCCGATTGAATCTCAGTGCTTCCCGTCGCCTCTGTAGCAAGTAAAGAATCTGTCGCTAACTTATCATTTATTTCAGCTTCCTCATCACCATCACCCAATAATTCTTCTCTCGTGATTGATAAATCATCATCCAGCTGTTCTTGTTCTTGCCCCATAATAATCTCTGGTACGGGTTGAGCATCGACTAAGTCTAACATTCTACTCGTAACTGAATTAATTTCAGTACCTTGAACCTTGATCGATATCGCACTATCTTCTCTCACTTCGGGATAAGCATTTAGACTTAAATTAAAAGCATTAGCTAAAGAAACTGCCCAACTTCCAGAGGATTTGACCAAAGTAGATAGAGTGCCAGCACCCTCCAAAGTAACAAAAACAATTGCCCCTTCACCAGCTTGACCATTTGCTTGACTCACCGTACCATAAACAGTTTGATTATTAACAGAAACACCATCTGGACTGCTTGCTGTTCGAATTTGGTAAGGATTTCCAGCATTGTCAAAAGTTGCATTACTACCCGTACCCAACAAATAATAATAGGTTGTATTTGGTTCTAAACCTCTAACAGTCATATGATGTAAACGATATGGTTTAATCACTCCAGATAATTGATCTCGATCATCACTCGCCTGTTGTTTGATATTATTAACACTGGTGCCATATTTAATAAAACCAATAGTTTCTTCATCAGTATAAAAAGACACTGTAAAGGTTTTGTTGGTTACATTACTAGTTACAATATTCTTAGGAGTAGTTTCTGGTGTTGCTCTAGGCATAAATAAACCAGTTCCATTCCCAAACAAAATTACTCCAGCAACCAGAGATATAATTAATAATAACAAACCCACGATGGTGGGAATTCTTTTTTTAGTTAATTTTTTGCCTGATTTGTTACTTTTCTCATCAGACTGTTTCGTGTTTTTCTTGCCTATTTGTTCAACCGGCACCATATTTTCAACGTTAACTCTAGCTTTAGTTGGTGTTGCTGATGGTTTGTTGTTTGCGCTGTCTTGTTGAATAATAGGTTTTTTATTTTCAACAAGCGGTATTGTATTTTTCAGTGGTATTGTATTCTTCACAGGAGTATTAGTTTTAGCAGTCACAACTTGAGGCAATACTGGCTTAGGTAAATTTTGACCAAGCTTGGAATTAGCTGATGAATTATTATTTAAAACTTGCATATCAACACTAAGACATCCAAAATGTCCTAGTTTTACTCTATACGAATTAAAAATAGATCACAAGGCGAAAAAAAACCAAAGCAACAACTCAATATTTAGTCATATTTAATTAATCAAAAAGAGTCTTCTTCTGAAAGCTCTTCCGCATTAATAATGGCACTATTGCTTGATAGATTAGTAATATCAGTAAAAATTCCTAGTTCGTTCCGTTTTTCGTCTCCCTCTAGTAGGTAAACATAGATTGGAAAAGAACTTAACTCTTCATCAGTGAGTAGGCGTTTTTGTTCAATCGTAGAAAATACTTCGGTATCTAAACGTGGTATCAAAGGTTGAGCTAGTTTTGTTAAATTTTGATCAATTTTAACCTTTCGCTGAGAAGTAAAAATGCTGATAGCAATCCAAATAAGTGTAACTACCAAAAATAAAATTCCCACCCACAACACACTCTTTTGTCGACGAAGTCGATTAAGCTCTTGTTTTAATTTAATTCTTTCTTGACTCATGGTTCATCCACAGTTGCAGCTAATATGTAATGCGGTAAAGAAACTTTAATTGTAGCAACTAGATTTTCAGACTCAGTGATTCTTTCCACCAAAATCTGATCAACTATTATTACTTGACGCAAATTCATCATTTTTTCTACAAATTCTCTGATTTGTAGATAACTGCCAATGACTTCGATGTTTATCTGTAAAAATTCACGTTGATAGTCACTATAATCATTACTAAGTAATTTCTCGTCAACTACTTTAGGAATCTCTGGTAAAGAGATAAAATTGATAACTAATTGTCCTTCTCCAGCTAATTTTTCTATTTTTTTTAATGACTTAACTAAATCTAGTCTTTTAGAAATAGCTTCTTCTAATAAATAAAATTGAGATTGATGAAGTTCATACTGTTCTTGCGCTGTAGCTAAACTCGCCAATTTTAAATTCATTTGTTGACTTAATTCTTTCTTATCTTGAATTTCTTTAACCAAATCAGCCATAGTAATTAAAGTAGGACGAATAGCAAACACGGCGAAGAAAATAACTATAATAACAGATAAAATTAACTCGATTGATACTCTAGCCACTGGCTTTTGATAAAAATCCATTAAAATGGCTGCTAGTTGTTCTTGTTTTGTTTTTGCCATTATTATTTGTTTATTTTCACCATTATTATCTAACTACCAAATCTATTTAATCAGCAACGTTAACAACTCTCGCTCTCATATCGAATGTTAAACCTGGTAAGTTTTCTCCTCTAGATTCAACCTTATCCATACTCACATCACTAAAATGAGGAGACAACTTGACGTTGCTAACTAAAACGTTAAAAGCTGTTTGAGAAAGGGCTATGCCTGAAAAAACTACCTCATTTTGTTTGATGGATAACTCGTCAAAAATGACATTACTAGGAATAGTTTCATTTAACAAAGGAAAAACTTCTATCAAATTCGATTCTTGTTGTAATTGTTTGATGTCATTAATTTGTGCTTGAACGAAGAGAAAATCTCTCTCCAATTCACTATAAGCCTCAATGGCTGTTTTTTGCTGATTAATAGTGACATTAAGATCGGTGACCTGGCGATCCAGAAAAAAACGGGTGAGAAAGCTAAAAATTACAACTAATTGAGTAAAGATAACAATGTAACGTCCAACCGAGACCGTCCATTTCAAAGAACGACCTATGGTCGTTTGAAAAAACGGATCCTTGGGCATTAAATTAACGTCCAACACAACGGAACTTTGTTTTTTCCTTCTCGAATTTGCTCTGGGCATTAATTTCATTGTAGATTACTTTTATAGAGAAGAAAAGAGCTTATTTGGATAATTCCCCCTCAATAGAACTGTCGAGCAAGACTTCTTGAGAATCTTGGAGTACTGGACGCCATTTACCAAACTTAGCGATTAAGCTATTAAAATAGGTCAATTCTTTAACATCAAATAAAATCGAAAAATAAAGATAAACTAATAAAGCAATGGTACTGGTAGAAATAGTTAAAGCTATCAGATCAATGGTCCTACTTGTATCAAAAATTACCTCGTCTAGAATTTTAAATGGCAAATATAAGAAAACAGCCATGAAAAAACTTGCTAACAAAATTTTTAATTGAGGAAAAAAGAAATCTTCAAAAGTAAAACACTTAATTTTTTTGTGTAATAAAATTAACATTAATAATAACTCAACAAAAGCCGTAACAGTAATCGATATACCTAAACTAAAAACCCCCCAATTAAAAACATAAATTCCCAAGGTATTAGTGATCAAATAAATAACAACTGAGGCAGTGGTGACTAAAAAAGGAGCTTTGGTGTCTTTTAGTGCATAAAAACTACGGATTAGTAATTGCACCATTGCTTGAGCAGTAATGGAGACAGCAATTAAAGCTACTACCTTACCAGTAGTCACAGTTGTTTGCCAAGGAAAATTGGCAGTACCAAAAACTAGACGTACAGCTGGCACACGCAAAATTAATAAAAGTACCGAAGCCGGCATCGCTAAAAAAGAAATTTGATTAAGTGATTGTAGTAATAGTTGATTGAATTTTTTTCTATTAATTGCTGCTGATTCTTCTGACAAAAAAGGGAAAGAAGCTTGACTAATCGGCACACCAAAAAAACGAATGGGTAAAGTCATTAAACGACGAGCTAAGTTAATAATCACAAAACTTAAAGAACCAATACTTGTAGCAAAAAATCCCATAGCTAAATTTTGTAATTCACTGACTCCAACAGACATTAAACGTGGGGGCATCATGGCAAATAGCTTCTTCACTCCAATAAAACGCCAATTGAATAAAGCTTGCCAGCGATAACCGGTTTTAAAAATTAAGGGAAACTGAACAAGCATATGCAGTGCCGCTCCAATTACTACTCCCAATCCAGCAGCATAAATACCAAAATATCTAGCAAGAAACAAAGAACACAGAATGATACCTAAATTATAGATTAGGGGAGCTAGAGCTGGAATAATAAAACGCTGATAGGCCTGTAAAATCCCAGTTAAAAAATTAGAAATAGCAAAGAAAAATTGAGCAAACAACATGACTCTAGTTAAATTAACTGTAATATCTACCTGCTCTGGAGTGAATTCAACACCAGTACGTGCCATAGTAATCGGTCGAGCAAAAATAAAAGCTACAACTGAAAAAAAAGTAAAAATCAATAAAATTAAATTCATAACTATTGAAGTAAATTGAAAAGCTTTTTGTTTATCTTGTCTCTTTAATTCAGTAAATAAAGGAATAAAAGCAGCTGATAAGGCACCTAAAACAATGAGTTGAAAAAGTAGATCTGGGATCTGAAAAGCTACCTGAAAGGCTTCATAAGCTTGTTGACTGGCAACATTATTAAAAAAAAGTTTAATTAATACTCTTTCCCTCAATAAACCCAAGAGTGAAGACGAAATATTAGCCACTGTAATAACAAGTGCTGCTGACAAAATTGAATTTTGTTTTTTGGCCAACCAATAAGAATTGACCTTGAAAATTTTATTAAAAGAAATCATAAGCTAAGTTTAATTATAGAAAAAATCAGAAGAAAAAGAAATCCAAGATTTCACCAAAACTAATTTTAAAACAAATTGGTAAAAACTTGTATGATTATCTCTTTTCTTGTATAATCACCTCTTGTTAAATTGAAAAAAAGGAAACATCAATGCCAATTTTAAAAAATGCCAAGAAAGCACTCAGAGTCAGCAAGAAAAAAAATATCGTGAATCGCAAGCTTAAGTCTCAAGTTAAAACAGCTATAGATCAAGTAAAAAAAGATCCTAATCCCAAAAATGTGTCCCTGGCTAGTAGTAAAATTGATCGAGCTGTTAAAAAAAATTTAATTCACAAAAATAAAGCAGCTCGCGTCAAATCTAGACTTGCCAAGCTTAAAAGTAAATCGTAACAATGGCAAATCTCTCTAGAATTAGAAATTTTTCTATCATTGCGCATGTAGATCACGGTAAGACTACCTTAACCGATGTGTTTTTGCGTTTAACAAATACTGTCAGCAAAAAAAAATTTCATGAGCGCATGATGGATTCCAACCCCATTGAACAAGAAAAGGGAGTAACTATCAAATTAGCCCCAGTGCGAATGAATTATAAGGGTTATATCCTTAATTTAATTGATACTCCAGGACATGTCGATTTTGCTTATGAAGTGAGTCGTTCTTTAGCTGCCTGTGAAGGAGCGGTAATATTAGTCGATGCTAGTCAAGGAGTGCAAGCACAAACTTTAGCTAATTATCAAAAAGCAAAAAATCTGGGTTTAACCATTATTCCTGTCATTAATAAAATCGATTTACCATCAGCAAACGTCGAACAATGTTTGTTGGAAATGATGGAAATCTTTAATTTGAAGGAAAATGACATTTTACAAGTCAGCGCTAAAACAGGCATGGGAGTAGAAAAAATTTTAACAGCAATTATTGAGAAAATCCCAGCTCCACAACTCACGCTTGTTCAAGAGAAAAAGTTCATCAAGCAAAATATTCAGGGTGAAAAAAAGGCTACTCAAGCTTTAATTATTACTTCCAAATTTGATAATCACCAAGGAGCAATTGCCTACGTTAGAGTAGTTAGAGGTCAAATTAACAAAGAGAGTTTACATTTAATGTCCACTGATACTAATTTTAATCCAATAGAAATCGGTGTCTTTACTCCTCATCCCACCAAAAAAGAGTTTTTAACAGCAGGTGAAGTAGGTTATATTGCTACTGGTTTAAAAGACACTAGTCAATTAAAAATTGGTGACACTATTACCAGTGTTAAAGAAAAAAAATATGCTGATCGTTTGGCAGGATATCAAGAACCACAAGCGATGGTATTTATGGAACTTTATCCAATTGATAGTGAAAATTTTACTGAATTAAAAGAAGCTATGGCAAAATTAAGTTTGCACGATAGTGCTTTACAATATCAAAACACTAATTCTGCTGCTCTAGGTAATGGTCTGCGAGTAGGATTTTTAGGAATTTTTCACGCAGAAATAGTGAGAGAGAGACTCTCAAGAGAATTTAATCTGGAATTAATTAGTACTGCACCATCTATTACTTATCAGATTATTATGCCCAATCAAGATAATGTACTAATCCATAATCCTGCTGAACTTCCAGAAGCAAATCAAATTAAAGAAATTAGAGAACCAATTTGCCAATTAAATATTTTTAGTCCAGAAAAATATTTATCTGCTATTATGAAACTTTGCCAAGAAAGAAGAGCTGAACTAAAAAATAGTCTGCGAACTGGGAATCGCAATCAACTCAAATATGAAATTCCTTTTGCTGAATTAGTCAATGATTTTCACGATCAACTTAAATCAATTACCTCTGGATTTGCCTCAATGGATTATCGCTTTAGTCATTATCAAGCCGTTGATGCAATTAAAGTCGATATTTTAATTAATTTCGTTAAAATTGAAGCTTTAAGTTTCATTACCATCAAAAATAATGCTGATAAAAAAGCTAGAGCTATTGTTAAGAAACTCAAAGAAGTAGTGCCTAAACACATGTTTGAAATACCAATTCAAGCAGCAATTGGTGGTAAAATCATCGCTCGAGAAACTATCAAAGCTTTTCGCAAAGATGTTACTGCCAAATTATACGGTGGTGATCGCACTAGGCGAATGAAATTACTTAAGAAACAAAGTAAGGGCAAAAAAAGAATGAAACAGTTCGGTAGAGTCGAACTCAATCAAGAAGCTTTTTTAGCCGTGCTCGAAAATTAGAGTGAGTCGCTTGGCTCAAATCTCAAATAACGAATATTAGCTTCACTGCGCAAAGTCTCCAACCATTCTTGCTGTGCTTCAGCGCGTTTTTCTTGAATTACTTGAGCTTCAATATCTTGTTTCATTTCCTCGAAGTTGGCATCTTCACCTAAAAATTCTTTATTAGTCTCAAAATATGCCATGATTTCTTCTTCAGTAACTTGAATTTTATCAGCTAAAATTTTATCGACTTGCAAATTAAGTCGAATATCTTGCTCTACCTCAGCTCTAGTGATGTTTTGCGTCGCTAACAAATCATCTAAATTTTGATCTAAACTACTGTAATATGTCTCAATTTCAGTCATTTGATCAGCCACTGCTTGTTCATCAATCTCAATTTGAGCTTCATTTATAGCTTGATTAACTAATTCCATAGTGACCAAGGAATCTAAAATTTGACTAGCTCCCTGTTTTTCCAATTCGCTAATAACTTGAAAACGACTAATGGGTTTACCATTAACCATAGCTACAATCACTTGATCTCGAAGGAACCACAGGGCTAAAATAACTAATAATACAATAATTGGCCACAGTACCTTTTTAGGTTTTAAATCTTTACCAACAATTGCTTCTCGCTTGATAATTTGTTCACTTTTTTTACTGGCAATTTTTTTGGCACTGGCGCTGTTGCTCACTTTATTGTTTTTCGTAGTTTTCTTTGTTGTAACTTTTGTGGCACTAGCAACCCTCTTACTTGTTGGTTTTTTATTAACGGTCTTTTTTTTGCTTGCTTTAGACTGGGTCTTTTTGATTTTTTTAGATGGCATATCAACCTTTCTCTTAATTAAAAAATCTGACTTATTAGTTGTATATAGTAAGAAAAAATCAGACTGTATCAAAGTTATCATTTTTTGTGAAAAAATACTAGGGGAAAAACTTCTTATTAACAATAATGTATAATAATTAATATAATTATATTTGGATCAATTCATGAAAAGCCAAAGAAAAATTGAAGACTACTCAGAAATAATGAAACATGAAATTTCTAGTGACAATGCTCTTAAATCTTATATTCCTAAACCTAAAAAAATTTCCTTTGAAATACAAGATCATGATGAAAAAATTATTTTAGTTTTACGTCAACATCCCATTACTCAAGTCAAGAGCGTGATTATTTTGCTTTTAGCTTTTTTATTTGTACCTTGGTTGTTGAGAATTTCTGGACTAATCAATGTGTTTCCTGATCAATTTAAATTAGCTTTTTATATTTTCTTGTTTGTCCTTTTCCTCGGAATGGCTTTTCGGCTTTTTCTGCTATGGTTTTTTAATGTTTATATTATTACTGACGAAAGAATTATAGATGTTGATTTTTTATCAATGATTTATAAAAACATCTCAACTGCTAAGACCGAAAATATCGAAGATGTGACTAAAAAAACTTCGGGAATTATGGCGTCACTTTTCGATTATGGCACAATTTTAATCCAAACCGCTGCTACAAAAAATGAATTTGAATTCGAACATGTACCTCATCCTGCTAAAGTAGTTCGATTATTAAATGAACTAGTCTTAGAGGAAGAAAGAGAGAAAATAGAAGGGAGAGTCAATTAGTGCCAGAATTAATAATCAATCAAAATTTCATCTTGAGCCTGCTGAAAATATCTTTTATTCTCGGAGCTTTTTTTTATTTAATCTATGCTCTGGTTGTCGTTAAACAAATTATGGTGATGAAAAAAACTCTAATAACTGGCTTTAGTAATCTAATTAGCTTATTTGGTATTATTCACCTGATTATTGTAGCTACTACACTATTGGCTTTTATAATATTTCTCTAAAAATAAAAAAACCCTTTGTTCTGG
>CAYSMC010000012.1:0-10423 GCA_964432115.1 uncultured Pseudomonadales bacterium
GAATAGCGATAAAATTCGTTAGTATTGTGGGCTCTAGCCAGATAAAAATTGCCCTCATTGCCATCAACCAAAAAGGCATCATTGTAGATAGGTGACAACATTGGTGCTAATAAACTGTCCCAGTCGCCAGTAGTGGTGTCATAGCGAAACAAAGGATTGTCGGCCACGTTTTGTCCCCTCATGGTATAGATGAGGCTATTTCTAAACAATAATTTGGCTCCATAACCCAAACCAGCAGGAGCAGTATTTAGCGTTTCCCATTTAGCGCCACTCTCCCCTTGGGTGTCAAAGCGATAAAAAGTGGTGGTGTGACTGCCGCGATTGAGATAGATGTAACGCTGACCGTCATAAACCATCGAAGAGCCATAGCCAGTTACCAGAGGTGTAGGGTCAGCCGTTTCTTCGCTCCAAACATTAGTGGCTATATCATAAACATAAAATTTTTGATTATACGTGCCACCAGTTAAATAAATTTTGTTTTGCTGACTGTCATAAACCAAATTTGCACCTTGGTATAGACCGGCAGGAGTGTTGGCCAACTTGGTAATTTCGCCCGTTGTTTGGTTCCAACGCACGAATTGATCGGCATAATAACCTCTAGTTAGATAAAAATTATCACCATCTCCCATCACAATGTCCGCTCCATAGCTAGTGTTAAAAACACTGTTGTTTTCAAAAACTCGACCAAACAAGCCTCGATTAGGTACCAGCCAGCTGTCTTTTGCAATGTTGTATTTATAAAAACCAGTATTATTTTCCCCACGAAAAGCCAACAGATGATCATCAACTAAAACCAAGCCACCACCGTAGTAAAAACGATCTGGAGAGGAACTTAACTGCGTCCATTCTTGAGAATTAACATCATATTTGAAAAAATGATGCGTATGATAACCAGCAGTGTAGTAAACTGCTTGAGTGCTAGGATCATATTCTAGTGCCGAACCATAATATGCCAAAGTTGGCGTGTCAGGCAAAACCGTCCAAGCATCAGTATTAATATCATAAACTGAAAAACCATGTCTTATGTTACCGGCAGTGGCATAAATCAATTGATTTTCCCGATCAATTGTTATATCTGCAGAAATGTGAGCACTATCATTGATAGAGTCCGCAGGAGCACCAAACTGAATTGAACTCAAAGTCTGCCATTCATCAGAAAATGTATCATAACGCCAAAAATTATTAGAATTATTGCCTCTCAATACATAAATATACTGATCTCCATCAAAAACCAAAGATCCACCATAACTAATAGTTAAAGGTGCGCTAGCGATATCTGCATCCCAAATATCATTCTCAATGTCATAGCGCCAGAAATCCGTAGAGTTGTTGCCACGAGCCGCATATAAGTAGCCTGGAGGACCCTCTACTACTCCTCCACCAAATCTAACTGCTCCAGGAGCATTAGCCAGTGTTGACCAAGTATCGGTACTCACGTCATATTCATAAAAAGTAGTATCATTTGCTCCACGAAGCACATACAGCTTCCCCTCTCCAACCACATAAGCAGCATTTTTACCCCCATATTGAATTGTTGCTGGTGGAAACGTTAATCTTTCTTCAAGCCAAAAACCCTCACTGTTATTGCTTAACTGCAAATAGTTGTTGCTAATATTAACCGAATCAGCCTCACCTAAAAAATTTCCTGTTTCGCTAAAACTGCGTGTTAGGGCTGGAGAAATACCTTGATAATCATAAATAAAGCCTGTTGTTGTTGCACCAACATTACCAGCTAAATCTTGAGAAGCCACCCTCAAATAATAAGTCCCTGTTTCTAAAGCTTGATTCACATTAAAAGTAGCAGCCAACTGAAAAAAACCATCCTCCTCTGGATCAGCATCGCTTTCTTGGCCAAAATATACGTAATAACCTTGGACTGCTGTTTGTTCGTCTGTAGCAGCATCCCAAGTAAAATAAGGATTAGTAAATCGATAGGACTCTTCACTCGTTAGTGACTCACCATTAATTTGCCGAGAAAGACCAACAAAATTTTCTGGTGGGGGTGGTGGTAACTGATCACCAACATAATTAAAGCTAATGCTATTAACAATCGGGCTTAATTCAAAATCGCTAGAGCTAGAAAAAGTTACTTTTAATTGTAAAAATCTATTGGCTGGTGAAACAAAGTTGTTATCAGCAATCGCTTGCCAAGCCGACCATTCAACACCATCGCTGCTGCTTCTAGATTGAAAAAGTAAGTTGCTGTTGCTGGGAGTTTCTTGATCAATGCTAATTCCCGACCAATTGGCTACATATTCCAAATCATAAACTGGAGATGTCCAAGTCCCCGTTGTTGGATAGGTATTGGTGCCCGGGGTATAAATCATTAATTCAGCTTGACCATAACCCCGTGTAACATAATAGCTCCCCCCTACCGGGTCATAGGCTATTGAGGCTCCGTTATAAGTTCCAACATCATTGGGACCATAAGTATCTAGCGAATCTAATTTTTTCCAAGAGTTAGTTGCTATAGTGTATTCATACAAGTCTGGAGTGTAGTAGCCCGCTAGAGCTAGTATTTTCCCATTGGCATAGCTAATATCAGAACCATAATAGGGAGCAAAGGGTAAACCGGCCAACTCTGTCCAAGTATCCGTGTCTATAACATATTTAAACATGCGCTTGATACCAACACCTGCCGTAAAATAAATGTCAGTACCGTCTGAAGTTAGCCTAGCTCCGTAAGAAGCCCTAACATTGTCCGGAATGTCTGATAAATCATCAACCCAAGTATTGGTCAAAAAGTTATAGCGCCAGAAATCACTGGTGGTTGCACCTCTGGTGGCATATAAGTAATCACCACTCCCTGGATAAGCCAATGATCCGCCAAATCTGACATTGTCAGGGGCATCTGCCAAAATTTCCCAAGAATCACCGCTAGGAGAATAGCGATAAAAAGACGGCGTATTACTCCCTCTAAAAAAATAAAGATAATCACCAACCGCCTCACCTTTTACATCATCATTAAAATTTTCTAGAGTATTTTCTAATTCTGTCCAATCATTAGCACTAGGATCAAAACGATAAAAAATTCGACTATTGGTTCCCCTAGACACATAAAAATATTCATCATGATAAACCATGTCTGAACCAGTCGCTAAAGTGCTTGGTGCTTCACTAGGACCCAAAAACACATCTTCTTCTGGATCATATTTCCAAAAACGATAGTCGCCATTACCTCTAAAAAAATAAATTAATCCGTTTGCCTCCACATATTGAACCCCTGCATATCGAGAAGTAAGTGGCGCACTGGCTAAAGTTGTCCAGCTATTAGTTGAGGGATCGTAACGCCAAAAGTCAGTAAGGTTGTATTGACGAGGTAAATAATAATAGGTTCCGTCAGTAGTCGCATCAATATCGTCATACATTCGTTCTGGGACATCGGCTAGAGTTTCCCAGCTATTGCTAGCAACTGAATAACGATAAAAACTAAACTGATTATTACCCCTAGGGGTATAAATATAGCCATCAATATAAGTAAGATCAGCACCGTTTCTTAGAGTTGCCGGAGGCCCCGCCATTGGCATCCACGAGTCTGTATCCACACTTTACTTATAAAAATCCTGAGTGTTGTTACCTCTGACTGCATAAATATCAGTCCCATCAGTGGTCATTGAACCTCCCTGGTGAACTAAATCAGGGATACTACTCAGCATCTCCCAGCTATCATCAACAATAGAATAGCGAGCAAAAGCTCTTTGATAACCGCCAAAAATAGCATAGAAATACCCATCTAAGTATTGCAAGTCCATACCAAAATATGCACCTCTTGGTAAATTAGCTAAATCTGTCCAACTATCTGTTGTTGGCGTGTAGCGCCAGAAAGTAATATCTCCATAACCTCTAACTACATAGACATCAGTGCCATCACTGCCAAAAGCACTACCCACAGAAATTTGTTTATCAGGACTTTTTAAGGATTGAACGCCCCAAGTGCCAAGAGGCGACAATTTAATTTCCCCCTCCTTACTACTTGCTTCAACATCAACTAGCGTTCCTGCTTCCCAATCAACTTGATGAGTGATAGTCTGGCTACCAGCTTTAGAGCTAGTTGATGCGCGTAAAAAAAAGCTTAGAAGGACCAAAAAAGAAACAAAAAAAACAACAATGAAGCTCGATTTGGGCGGCTTTAATTTCTTCATTAATTATATTTCAAAATGCCTCTATATTTATATAGAAAATTATAGAGGATTTTTATTGACACTTTCAAGAGCAATTTAGTCTGGATTTTTGCTATTTTTTTAGAAAAAAAAGATTATAAGCTAATTTTGAACAAAATTTTTCATCAATTAAACAATCTTTAGTCGAGAGAAAAGGGACTATTTTTAATCCCCATTTTCATCGAATTCAGCTTCACCTTCAGCATAAACCACTGCCTCGGTTACACCGTGATAATGGAAAAGCTCATCATCATTAAAAACAATGGCAATCTCGCGCTGCGCATCTTCATTGCTAGACGAGGCATGAATTAAATTCATCTGCTGACTCATACCAAAGTCTCCACGAATTGAGCCCCCTTCAGCTTCTCTACCCAGAGTAGTACCAACCAATAGTCTCACAACTGGTACCGCATCAATTCCCTCCCAAACCATGGCCACAATTGGCATCGAACCCATAAAAGACTTGAGGTCAGTAAAAAATTCTTTTTCTCGATGTTCGCTATACCATTTGTCCAACTGATCATCAGCCATACGCAACATTTTTAAACCAACCAATTTCAAACCTTTGCGCTCAAAACGGCTAATAATTTCTCCAATTAAGCCTCTTTGTAAACCATCAGGCTTGACTAAAACGGCTGTTCGAGTAGCTTTCATATTTCTCCCCCTCTTTTTTATTGTTTTCTTATTATATATCCTTTTACCATTTCTGGCGATTATCTTAAAAAAAACAAAAAAAGCCAAGCGGAGTTTTTTTATTAAATTATTAAACAACTCAACTGGAATTGCAAAAATTAAAGCTCAATTTAGCTATATCAAAATATAAATTAAAATATCAAAAGGTTAATTAATAGATGAGAAAAAAGAGTAAAAAATTTGTCTACTGACTTAAATTAATCAAAACATTAATCAATATATCAAAATATAAAATAAGTATATAAAATACCTAAAGAATATTTACCGTAAACTTTGCAGATTTTAAGCCAAAACCCATTGTTTAATTTCTTTGGCGTTGGAAAAATTACCAATCACAGCAAAGCGCAACTGCTCTTTTTGAAAAATAAGTTTAGCCAAACGTTTTAAGTCTTTGACCGTTACCGCTTCAATTTTATCTATCATCTCGCTTGGTGTCATTATTTTATCGTCTAAAAGCTGTCTAAAGCCATAAAATTGGGCTACGTTGTTGCTCTCCTCTAAATTGAGAATGGCAGTGCCCTTAAGGTAGTTTTGAGCACGTAGCAACTCTTTGGCGCTAATCACTCCCGACTCCCCTGCTTTACCCTGGCCATTAGCTAAATTATAAAAAACAGCTTTGGTAGCTTGGATGGCTTCTTCTAAGCGTTTTGGATCAACTCCAGCACTCGCTCCTAGATAACCACAGTCGTGATAATACTCTAAATTACTACGTACGTAATAACATAGACCTCGTTTTTCGCGAACTTCAGTAAACAAACGAGAACTCATATTGCCCCCCAAAACAGTGGACAAAACTGAAAGAGCAAAACGATCGGGATGGTGACGACCAGGTGCGGGCCACGCCAGTACAAAATGGGCTTGTTCACTGCGCCGCTTAATCAGTTTAAATCGACGAGTAGAAAAGGCGCTTTTGTTAAGCTTCGTGAGCTCAGTTTGCTGACTTTGTTCAACTCTTGCTATAGATAATTTCTGCTTTTGCCCACGTTCACTACTTAACTTATTAAAAGCCAAAGAAACTTTATTAGCTAAAACTGTTTGATCTTTACTAATTTTGTCTAAACCACCAGCAACAACTAGCAATAAATTCTCTGGACCATAGTAGTGATTGAGAAAAGTTTGAAAATCAGCACTAGTCAATGAGCGAATACTGTTTTTATTGCCAATAATATCGTGAGCTAGGGCTGGATCGGCAAATAAAAGTTGTTCAAAAACATTAGCGATATGATGCTGAGGGGTATCGACATACATGTTTAACTCCTCAATGATTACTCCTTTTTCTCGATCAATATCTTCTTGGCGCAAAAGCGGAGCAAAAAGCATGTCTGAGAGAACGTCCAAGGCTAGATCAAAATTGCTTGCCGCTGATTTAACATAATAACCAGTGTATTCCTTGCTGGTGAAAGCATTAAATTCTGCTCCTACACTGTCTAAAGTTCGGGCTAAAACTTTAGCATTAGGATATTTTTTGCTTCCTTTAAAAACCATATGTTCAAAAAAGTGAGCGATCCCCTCTTTGCCAACTGACTCATAACGAGAACCAGCGTTCACTAAAAACATCACTGTCACTGATTCAGCCGCCGGTAAATTGATAGTTAAAAATGGTAATTTTTGCTGAAATTTATTCAAAGGAATATGGCTGAGTTGATGCTTAAACATAGCTTTATTGTAACACTAATTTTGAGAAATGTTTCTTAACAAAATCACTAACAAAAGCCGAATATTTTTGAGTATATTTGTTACTCTTAGTATTTTTTTGCTTAGAAAAAATATATAGGGTTTTATGGCAAAAAAAATTTACTCAATTTTCATGATTTAGCAAAACTATGCATATTTGTAGTTCGGACTGACTTCGGTCAAAAAGTCACCCACAAAACAACTTTGCAGTTTTCCTCTGGTACCAGATTAATAACTCTAAAGGCATACAACAAGCAGTAATTTTTCAAAAAAACAAAACGCAGAAATTTTAAAAAAAAAATTGTGAGCTTAAACACTAAGCTCAATTCACTTTAAAAATGAGAAAGTTTTACGTATTCTCTTTTGTCAAAATGATACAAATATTAGATAAAATTGTGCACATTTTTACTTGGGTTTATTTAAAAAAAAATTAAATTGAACACAAAAGCTTGCAATTTTTTTGAATTTATTGCATAGTAATTTGTGAACGACAATTTGGCAATTCTGCCCACATTGCTAAGTTGTTGACAACGACGTTTTTTGTAAGTGAAAAAAATTAACAAAATCTTTCACTACAAAGAAATGTTTTTTGTATCTAATAAGTAAAATTTATTGCTTAACAAGTTAATTTTGATGTCCCCAATCTGGTCGGTACGAATCACTTGAGAAAAAACAGCTCGCAAATTGGCCAAAACCTCTAGTGAAGGGTGATTAAACTTATTATTTTTACCCACAGAAATCAGAGCTAATTCGGGTCTTACTTGAGACAAAAAGATGCCGCTACTTGAGGTTTTTGACCCATGGTGCGCTACTTTTAAGATGTCTACTTGATCTATCAAAGCTGACTTAAGAATGCTAAGTTCACCTTTTTCCTCAAGATCACCAGATAAGAAGATCCGTAACTGCCCATATTCCAATAAAAGAGCTATAGATCGGTCATTTGTGCTTTCTTTTTTTATAAAATTTTTCAAATTTTCTTGATTTAGAGCCGATAATCTTGTTTCGGGTAGCCTGGACTCTGCCTGGAAAAAATGGAAACTTTGCAAAAAATCCCACTCGAGGTCAGTGGGTGTTAAGAAAGTAAATAGCAATTGAGGCTCGTGTTTATCCAGGCTAAAATGCTGATAAGCCATTTGTTGGCCTAAAATCGGCTGTTTGAGCTCAGTTCCTTGTTCAATTAAGTCAAAAAAAACCCGATTTAACTCGAGAAAAGCTTGATTTTCTTTTTGATCGCTTAAGGGAGCAAAAATAGTAGAAATTTGATAGCTTTCTGCTACACTGCTAAAGCCGCCAATATGGTCATCATCATAATGAGTTAAGACTAATACATCAATCTTTTTATCAAAAATTGGCAAATGACGATTTAAACAAGCTAAAACTGACTCATCTGGCCCCGTATCAATTAGGACTTGAAACAAGCCTTGTTGAATTATAATAGCATCCCCTTGCCCAACATCACAAACTACTAATTGGGCTGATTTATCAGGAAATTTAATATAATATTGCCAAAGAAAAATACAGATAAATGAAAGAAATAGCCCCCTTTTCATCGAACCTTCATATAATTAGACCATTTACATAATATCCTATATTTATTTTTTGTATAAATATTTTTTTTATCAAAGCAGATTAATAAAATAAATAAAAGTTGAATTGATAATAAAGAGCTTATTATCAATATTTTATCTTGATTAATGATGATATTTTTAAAGGCTATTTTTTCGAAAATAGATAATAATTTAAAAAATATATCATTAACTAAATATATCAAATTAGTCGAAAAATTAGTTAAAAATACAAGATGACAAGCTTTAGAAACAATAAAAAGGAAATAAATAATGGTTAAAAACTCCACCAATGCTGATAACACAATATTTGCTGGTATAGCAATTAAATTTACATTTGAGAAATAGCCGATTAAAAGTGGCCATAGAAAAAATTGCATTACAAAACTAAACATAAGGCTTGATTTCGCAATCTTTTTTTTAATATATGGCCAATAAAAAAGAATAATGAAACTAGCGCAAAAACTCAATTGAAAAGCTAAAGATTGTAGATAAAAAGGATTGATGATAAGGCATAATATTGCAACTACAATTAAGAGATTCAAGCGCTTCACAGTCACGCTGAACAACTGCGTAGCCAAAATAGCTAAAATACAAGATAACGAAGCACGCAAAATTGACGGACTAGAATCAACCAAGTTAAAATGCCCATTTATCAATATAAAATAGCTAATAATAACTAATAATTTAGCCAAAGCTTGCATTTTTTGACCAAAAAAATACTCAAGAACAGCTAGTAAAGGCGTTAAAAAAGAGATTATTAGGTAGATATTGGCACTAGAAGCAGCGATCAAATGCAATATCCCTATAACTTTAAAAGAGTGATAGATGGTCTCGGGAGCACCAGACAGATCAGCAAAGACAAAAGCTTTCCCCAGAGTAGCTTCTCGAGAGGGAAAATTCTCCTCAAGTAACCAGATGAGTTTTTCTCGCATAATTAAAGCGTGATTTTTTAGCCAAAAAAACCGATACTTTAACGAAAAAATACCTGCAAACAATATGGTTTTAGTTGTTTCCAGCAATCCTTTTAGCCACTGAAATAACTTTAACAAATAAACACTTAAACTGCTAAATGATCCACTTTGTATATCTTTGAAATAGTCATCAACTTGAGGAAAAAAGCCAAGAAAATAAGTATTTTTTGCATGCTGCTTGATGCTTAAAACAGTAAGTTTCGTTATATCTTTGGTTTTATTCTTATTTATTAAAAATCGACCCTGTTTTTGAGTTTTAATCGAGAAAAATACTCTGTTTCGGGTCGAAATTATAATTTTAAAATTATGCAAGAATATTAATAATATAAAGACCATCAAAGATGTTCTTTTTATTTTATTAATTTTCTTATAAGTCATACAAGCAAATGATCCATTATGCTCTACTTTTTATCATCAGTCCCTTTTTCAAGCTAATTGCTTGATATTTTGCAAATTGTTAAACATTTTTAGCACTTAGCAAGCTGTTTTGCCAATTTTTTTTACTCTCTTTCTTTGGTCAAAAGTCTTATAATATTTTAATTAATTTAGATACTAATCAACTCTTTTATTGATTGAAAAATCGTTTCTGTTAATACTGCTTTACTAATTAATTCATTAATACTGGCATATGGCCGATTACTAATAATATCCCCTGCTCTTTTCTCACCTATTCCTGGTAAACTTTCTAGCGTTTTGCTATCAGCGGTATTGATCGATATTAACTTGCTTGTTGCCTCTGTAACATTGTTTTCCGCGCTCTTGTTTTCTACTTCTTGAGCAGTAGGCTTAAACGCCGTTAGCTGCCACTGCTCTTCCCAAACATAAGGAATATAAATTTTCTCACTGTCTTCTAGAGTACTACTAAGATTAAAGGTCTTAGCCATAAATACTAATGAAGCCTCTTGATCCAAACCACCGGCTGCTGTCAAGGCATCCGCTCGCCGCTGACCCAAGTCCAACTCATAAATCCCAGGCTTTTTTACAGCCCCAGCAATTTCTACTTTGATCCGACCCAAAGCCTGCAAACCTGCTGCTGGCAATAAGTTTTCTGGGCAACTGGGACAGTAACACTCAAGGCTTTCAGCTGAAGCTCGCAAGGTCTCCAGAGCCGGCTTGGCTATGGCTAGGGCAATTACAACCAGACAGGCGGGCAAAAAACGGAAAATTAAATAAAAAAGACGTTTAGATAAGTGTTTAATTCTCATTAACAACATTATCTAAATGAGAAATGACAAAAAGCTGACAAATTAAAAAATCAACAAAGAAACAAAAAACAATTTAACGTAAATTTAGGAGGCAAGCACCAGGCTAATAATTTTACCCGGAACATAAATTTCTTTAACAATTTTTTAACAAA
>CAYSMC010000013.1:0-4793 GCA_964432115.1 uncultured Pseudomonadales bacterium
CTTTTTCTATTTTATTTTTAGCAATCACTTTTTCCAGCAAAATAAACAAAGCTCGACCTCCATCTAGAGCTGGAATAGGTAATAAATTCATTATTCCCAGATTGATTGATAATAAAGCAGCAAAACTCAAGATATTTAAAAAACCTCCGTCAAAAAAACCATAAGTTTGAGCCTGATGAATAATGCCCACTGGACCAGCTACATCCATCGCTACCGATCGACCATGAATTAAATCACCAATTAAAGTGCCTAAAGCTTGTAAAATTAAAAAACCAAGCATGATGGCTTCTTTAAAACCATAAACAACACCCTTAATAATCGCCGAGTACCAGGGATAGTGTTCATAAACAACATTGGTAAAAACCACCCCCATCGCTCCCTCCGATTCTGATTTTTCTGCTTCTTTTCTTAGATAAACCTGATATTGCTGATATTTATCTGGACAAATAGTTGATTGGCATAACTCAGTCGTTTTCACCGTGACTTCTTCACCCAAATGGTTGTCTACGTAGTTTTGCACTGCACTGATATTATCAACAGCCACCCATTGTTGATCATATTCACTATAAAAACCCACAATATTGGTATTCTCCTGCATTCCAGCATTAATAGCTGGTGAATGTTCTTTCAATTCATAAATTCTGGCTTGATTAACTAATTCTTGAGGAATACCTGTTTTAGTGAAAATGATACTAAAAGCCACAATCCCAAATACGAAATTAAAAAATACTCCAGCTAGTAAAGTTTGTAAACGAGCTGGCATTGATTTGGTAAAAAAAGGACCCCACTGCTTATTTTGATGTTGCTTGTTTGCAATTATCTGCTTTTTATCCTCTGGACCATCTTCTCCTTCTAATTGAACAAAACCACCAAAGGGGATAGCATTCAAAGAAAAAATTGTGCCTTGATAAGTAAAAAGTTTGAAAATTCGGGGTGGATAACCCAAACCAAATTCTTTAATTGTAATTTTGTTCTTACGAGCCAATAAATAATGTCCTAATTCATGAATAAGCACCAAAAAAGATAAGACTAATATAAAGACAACAATTTCATACATAATTAAATAGTTAACAATTCTTCTTCTTTACTTTTAACTAAATCTTCAATTTCTTCAACGTATTCTTTAACCAAATCATCTAACTTTGAAAAATTAGCTTTTAAATCGTCCTCACTAATACCAGCTTCGCCCTCCTGTTTTTCAATATCTTTACGAATATCTGCTCTAATTTGTCTCAACATCACCCGACCTTCTTCAGCTCGTTGATGTAAAATTTTGACCATTTCTTGCCGTCGTTCAGTGGTGAAAGTTGGCACTGGCACTCGAATCAACTCTTTATCAACCACGGGATTAAGATTAAGTTGGGCAACTTGAATGGCCTTTTCAATAGCTGGCAATAAACTTTTATCCCAAGGTTTAATTACAATTAATTGAGGATCGGGAACAGCAATAGACGCCACTTCAGCTAAAGACATTTGACTGCCATAAGCTTCAACTTTGACAGGATCTAAAATTTGGGCTGAAGCTCTGCCAGTCCGTAAAGAATCGAATTCTCTTTTTAGATGCTCAAGAGCTTTAGTAAAACGCGGATGGTAGCTTGATAAATCAATTAACATAATAAGTAAATTGTAACAAATTTTAAGGAAAACTGATTTTGAAATTAATATTGGGAAAAGCTAAACTTTGACGAGTGGGATCAGCGTCTTTCAAATCTTCTTTGAGTGAATTAATTCGTTGTTCTAACGGATGAGCTTCTAATAGTTCTTCTTCAATCTCTGGTTCAACTACCACAACCCGCTCTTCTCTCTTGGGTAAAAAGACCACGATAATATAAAATGCAAAAATCAAAAATACACTCGCCATCAAAAAATAAAATGGCTTGAGATTTTTATTTTTAGTTAAATTTTTTTTCAAATCAATTTTCTCCTGAGAGGTTTTTTGCCACAATGGCGCCTGATCAACAAAAATAGTTTGGTCTTGATTAAATATATTGTTTCTAGCCATAAATTATTCAAAATTCATTAATTCTTCTAGATAAGCTAAAGACTGAGATAAATTAATATAAATAGGATTTAATTCTTTGGTCAAATTGCTATAAATATTTTCCAACGAACTAGCTTTTTGTGATTTTTCCCAAAGTAAATTTAAGTTCGTTTGTGCCTGACTCAAGGTTTTATCAGTTTCTGCTGAAGCTCTTACTAAGGCACTCAATGCGCTGCTTTCTTCTACAGCTAAAAATTGATCAATATCTTTTTTGAGCGGTATAGCTAAATCATAAATTCGTTGTAAACGAGCGATGGCTAACAATGCTAAAAGTTGTTCGCTAATTTTATCTAAGTCAGTGAATTGTTGAAAAGTATCCAAACTAGCTTGAACTTCAGTTTGACTGTTTTTTTCTGCTAATTCTTGACTATGTTGTTGTAAATCACTAATTTTTACTTCCAAGAGAGCCAAATACTGATTTTTAACTGACAATTCTACCCCTTCACTAGCGTACAGATTTAATTTAAGTAATGCTAAATAATTAATCAGTGTTTGATCGCGACTTAGGGCAAGAGCTTTCGTTTTCATCACCAGGTCCTCCAAACTAGCTAAGGTTTTTAAAGAAACGTGTTGATCATAAGCAATATTATAAAGTCGCTCTTGACTACGATAATCTTCTAAACTTTGACTATAATCTTGACGCGCTTGATCAATATCTTCTTCCAATCGCTCTTTTTGCCAAATTAAATCAGTGCTTGTAGTAGGTTCTTCAGCTTTGATTAAAGTCACACCTAGCAAAAAAATGCTAAACAGTAGTAATATTAAACAAAGACTGATCAACAGCAATGGTTTTAAATGCTTTTTTTGACTCTTCATTTTATCTTATCTAACTTTTGTTTTTTAAATATTTGTCTCTAGCAAATTGAGTAGCAGCATACATTGATTCAAACGTACCAGTATCAAACCAGGCCCCCTCAACAAAGGCAACATCTAAACTGCCCTCTTTTAAATACAAATTATTTAAATCAGTAATTTCTAACTCGCCACGATCAGAAAAATTTAAACTTTTGACTTTATCAATCACTGTATTGTCATAAATATATAATCCAGTCACACAGTAGTCAGATTTAGGCTGACTTGGTTTTTCTTCAATAGAAATAGCTCGGTTATTTTCATCGAACTCGACTACACCAAATCTCTCTGGATCATCAACTTTTTTAGCAAAAATGCGACCACCGGTTTCAAAACTTTGAATTGCTTGACTAAAATCATCTTCAAACAGGTTATCTCCTAAAATTAAAGTAACATTGTCATTATCAATGAAATCTTCACCAATTTGAAAAGCTTGAGCTAATCCTTGAGGTTTATCTTGAATTTCATAAGAAAAATGACAGTTAAACTCTTTGCCACTACCTAAATATTTCAAAAAATCTCCAGCGTGATCAGGAGCAACAATAAACAAAATATCAACAATTCCAGCTCGACGTAGGGTTTCTAGGGGATAATGGATCACCAATTGATTGTAGATAGGCAACAACTGTTTACTAGTAACTTTGGTTAAAGGAAGTAAACGAGTGCCGCTGCCACCGGCTAAAATGATACCTTTCATATTTTTCCTTCTCTTGTTAATTCTCAACATCTTAACATAAAATTTTTAAAGAGTGATCAAGATTAATAATAAAACTGCCAACATAGACATAGCTAAATACTCAAAAACAATTTCACTAGTAATTCTGATGCTTTTAATGTGAGTAATTACACCCCAAAAAAAGTAAAAAATTCCCATGCCTACCGCTAAATAGCGCTGCAGCGTTTTATTTGGCCAGAATCGTGAAAAAAAGAAGGCAAAAGTTGTCAGTACCACAAAGAGAATTAGATACGCAAAACGATGTTTTTTAAGTAATTTTGGCATGTATTAGGGAATGATTGTCCCTCCACGAAATAAGATTAATAAAAAACCGACTGTTAAAAAAAACATGATGTGAGCAAAATTTTGCCCGACAATGCGTTCATAACGACGATTTTGAGATACAAAAGCGTCATAAACCAAAGTTAAAACAATCAAAACCACTATTAATAAGAAAAAGGTTTTGGTCAAATAAATTGGTGAAAATAAAATTCTGTTACCAATCGATCTTTCTCCCTCCACCAAACCCAATTCCTCTTCTTTGGCTAATTCTGATTCAATTACGTTCATCTCTAAATTTTCTGAGGGTAATTCGCCAACAGAACTATCAGCTGAAGCTGGCAAAGTAAACGACTCTCCTCCAGTATTGGCTTTTAATTCAACAGCTCCTGGGGCAGCAAACATCTGCACCACTAAGGTAGTATTAAAACCATTGAGAGTACCGTTAAGTACGGCTAAACCAATTTGCGTAAAATTAGCATTTACAATGTTTTCTTTATGAGTTGGAGAATTCATCCAAGCGCTCATCATCTCTTCAGTACCATCAAAATCTCGAGCTAAATTCTCTCCTGCATACTTATAAACATAACCAGCATTTTTGATAAAAGCCCAGGGCTGAATTCCGTCTGGAGAACTATGAGCCCAATATTGTTCACTAAACATGTGTTGAGCTTTAGCCATCGCTGCTTGATTAAGTTTTTCATTAATCTGCAATGGTGCTAAACCCAATCTGGCTCGTTCTTCATTGGTGGCTAACAATACCTGATTGACATCAATATTAGTGGCAAAACCTAAAATTTTATCAGCTAAACTCGGAAAAAAACGAATAGCATTAAGCAGAGCAAAAACCCCCCACAACAAAAAAAAAAAAAAAAAAAAAACACCCCCCCCACTAAAAAGGAAGGA
>CAYSMC010000014.1:0-9236 GCA_964432115.1 uncultured Pseudomonadales bacterium
ATAAAAAATTTTTTAAACTTCGATCTAAAAATTTATTATTAGTTTTTATTTTCACGATAGCCTTAATTTTAAGATTAGTCGATTTAAACAATACGCCTAGTGGTTTGCATGCAGATGAGGCGTCTTTTTTGCTTAATGCCAAAGCAATTTTAAATACGGGTATGGACGAAGATGGTCGTTTTCTTCCTTTAACTCTTCATTCTCTGATTGATCCTAAGCCAGCTCTTTATTCTTATTTACAAATACCGTTCGTAGCACTTTTTGGTACCTCGGTGCTGGCAGCGCGCTTGCCGGCGGTATTATTTGGACTAGCTTCAATTTTAATGGTTTATTTATTGTTAAAAAAACTGGGTCAGGAAAAAATAGGGATGGTAGTAGCGATATTGTTGGCTATTTCTCCATGGCACATTGTAGTGAGTAGAGCTACTCAAGAAGTCATTTTATCTTTTTTCTTTTTTATCTTGGCTTTGTACTTTTTCTTTGATTTTATTGGCTCACAAAAAAAACAACACTTGTTATTGTTGTTTATGAGTTGTTTATTATCGATGTATTTTTATCATTCGGCCAAAATTTTATTAGTCGTTTTATTAATTTTTTACCTATGCTTATATAAGGCTCAAAAAAAATTAACTCAAAAAAATTGTTTTTTAGCCTTGGCAGCTATTGTTTTAGCTACTGTTTTATCTTTTATGCTTCAAGAAAGCACAACTCGTTTCAATTCCATTGGCATTTTGGCCAGCAAAGAGCCTCAAATTAAGATATTTGAGCAAATTTTTGCTGCAACAGGTCGAGTGCCACAATTTTTGTTGAGAGCGTTTTATAATAAGCCGGCTGCTTATTTTTATCAATTTATTGAAGAATATTTACAATATTTTAATTTTGATTTTCTGTTTTTGTCGTGGGGAGAACCAAAGCGATATCTCATTCCTCATCATGGTTTATTTTATTTAATTGAATTGCCTTTTTTATTAATTGGTATTTATAGTGCGTTACGCAAAAAAAATAAAACCTTATTTTTTATTTTTCTAGCTTTGGCTATATTGGCTCCTTTGCCAGCAGCTCTAACAGCCCAAGAAACCCCTAGTATGATTAGAACTTTTTCCATGATATTAGCTTTAAGTTATTTTATTGCTGAAGGCTTAGTTTATGTTTTTTCTTGGAAAAAAACCAAATCCATTATCTTTTTATCTTTTTTTTCACTGGCTTATTTATGGCAAATTGCTTATTTTCAGATGCAATTTTTTGTTCAGCAAAAGGTTTATCAACCCTGGAGTCGTAATCATCCTTTTTCCGAGATAGCATCGAGGGTTAAAGATTTAGAAAAGGATTATGATTTAATTTACACCACTAATGATTTGCGACCACTTTATGCTTATTTTGCTCTAGAAAATCTGATTAGCATTGATCAATTGCAAGCTAATGCTTTAGCCAGAGACGAAGAAGATTACCAAATTGGCAAATATCGTTTTAATCGTCAAGCTTGTTATTTCCCAGAACTTAAGGAAAATGTTTTATATATTGCCGAAGTTGGTTGCAAAGATAAAGTTAATAAGTGGGCTGATCTTCAGGTAGTAGAAACAATTAGTTATCCAGATGGTTTAGCAGTCTACGATTTATTGACTTTAACAACACACGATGAGCAATAAAAAAATTAAAATCATTTTGGCTTTAATTCTATCTATAGCTATTGTTGTTTTTTTCTATAGACAGTTACTCAATGAATCTTTTTTTGATGCTGATGATTACAATCATCACGCGGTGAGGACGGCCAATTATTATTTAGCCCTAAAACAGGGTCAATGGCCCGTACGATGGGGGCCAAATTTAAATGAGGGCTATGGTTATCCGTCTTTTAATTATACTTATCACTTTCCTTATCTCGTTAGTGTTTTGTTTTACACACTGGGTTTCTCGATTCAGCAAAGTGTTAATTTATCAATGCTGTCAGCTGTTTTATCATCAGCTCTCAATGCTTTTTTTCTTTTACTGTTTCTGACAAAAAGTAAAAAGTTTGCTTTTTTGGGATCATTAATTTATGTTTTAAACCCTCTATTTTTATTGAATGTTTTTTGGCGGGGAGCAATTGGTGAAATGTTTTTTCTTGCTTTTGTACCCTTATTTTTTTTGGCTATCGAAATAATATTTGACCATAGAATACCCAGGCAAAAATATCTTGCTAGCTTTTTATTGCTACTAAGCTTATCTCTAATGATTGTTAGTCACGTTCCTTCGATCTTATTGTTGGTGTTTTTAGCTTTGCCATATTTAATATATAAAATAATTTGTTTTCTCAAAAACAATAAGATAGAAGCAAGAAAAAATCTGCTGTTGATTATAGCCTCTTGTTTTTGGGCTTGCTTATTAACAGCTTGGTATTATTTACCGGCTTTTTTAGAAAAAAAATATATTGTTTATGATAACGGGCAATCCCTGACTCAGTACTATCGCCATTTTTTAAAATTAAGCTCTTTACTGGATTTTTCTCGAACAATTCAAAGCAGTGATCAATTTTTGAAAGTTATTCAACTTGGATCAGCCATCGTACTAATTTTCGTATTAGCGCTACTGAGCTTATTTTTTAACAAGAAGAATAAATCAATCAAACTAATTTTATTCATTATTCTTTTTTTATTATCAATTTTTTTAATTCATCCCGCTAGTCAAGCACTTTGGCAAAATATGCAATTGTTACAAATGATTCAATATCCTTGGCGAATTTTATGGATGAGTGTTTTTGTGGCTCTTTATTTACTAACAATCTTACTAAAAAAAATCAATCAAAAATTTCACTTAACTTTATTTTTAATATTATTTATGTTCACAATTTATTGTGCTTTTATCTATTCAACGCGCCGGCTCATGGCGATCAAATCCGACTATGAATGGTTTGAAATAGCTAGCACGGGGACAAGCTTTGATGAACATCGACCGATTTGGTCAAAGATGCCTTATGTTTTTCCAGCAGATATTTTATTTTTGCCAGTTCAGCAAGAAGAATTATTAGCAGCCATTGAGGATGAAGATCAAGAACAATTAAGTAATTTTGTTAGCTCATTTACTGATTATCAATTGGAAATTAAAGAGATCAATGGGACTAGGATTGCTTATCAATTTAATAGTAGTGAGAATGTTGTTGCTATTCACAAGCGCCTATATTTTCCAGGTTGGATGGCACAAATTGATGGTGAAACCGCAACAATCTTAAAAGATTTACCTCATTATCAGGGAGTTGTGGCTGTAGCCATTCCGGCTGGAGAACGAGAAGTGTTAGTAGAGTTTGCTGAAAAGACAAGATTAAGAGCTGTGGCTGAAAATCTGAGCTTTGTAGCTTTGTTAATTAGTATTGGTGGTGGAATATATTTATTTTTTGTTAAAAAACATTGATCTGTGTGTGATTTAACCAATAAGCATTTTCTAATAAACTTAATTCATCTCCAGTATAGTCAAACAGACCGTTGGTGATTTGCATGGTTTCAACAGCTAATAGAAACCACAAATTATATTCTTGAATCTGAGGATTTTGTTCGTCTGTAGATTTGGTGAGCAATAATGTGTCATTACTGAGCAAAATTTCTGCTTGATTATCATTTTTAATTTTTTCTAAAATTGCCAAGTCTTTACTAATGGCGTCCATACTAATTAAGAAAGGAGAATCATAATAGAGTAGAGTGCTAACTCCTGTGTCACTGATATTAATAATTTTAAAAGTTTGCAAAAAATCAATATTTTCTTGATTAAATTTAAAATAACCAGGACTATACCTTTCTCTAAACTGCCAATATTGCTGTGCATCAATACTTTTTTGGGTTAATACTGTTTCTAGAAAATTATTTAAAAGTTTCTCTCGATAAACTTTGTTCCAGCGGGGTCTAATAGTAGGATGAAATAAACAACTAATAATCAAAGTTGAAAGTAAAATGATGAGAGGAAAAGTGTATACTGTATTGGTGAAAAAGAAAGCCTTTTTTTCTGCTGATTTTTTTGGCATTGTTGCTTTAATTATTGTATCACTATTGATGACAATTGACTTATTCCTTCATGTTGGCAAACACATAACTTTTGATGGCCACATCCACATGAGCACTATGGCTCATTTTGCTTCTGCAATCAAGGACGGTGAATTTCCTGTTACTTGGAGCAATAATTTTGCCAATTATGGTTTGCCTTTACCTTTATTTGCTCATCAATTGCCAGCATACATGGGAGCATTATTGATTTTGTGTGGAGCATCTGTGGTGGGGTCATATAATTTTGTGATGTTTTTGGCAATTTTTTTTAGTGTTTTAACTTTTTATTTATTTCTTAAAAAATATTTTAAAAATAATCAAGCCCTGTTGCTTAGTATTTTGATGAATTTTTTTCCCTACCGTATTCACAATATTTATGTACGAGGCGCGTTGCCAGAAATTATGGCCAGTATTTTTTATCCATTGATTCTGTTAAGTATTTATCAATTTAACAAAGAGAAAAAAAAGAATGCTTTAATTTTATTAGTGTTGTCAATTTTTCTTTTAGCTATTACCCACCCGATGATGTTATTAATTTTTGCTCTGCCTAGTTTAATTTATTTTTTTGTTACTTTGGAAAAAAAACACTGGCGACAAAAAATAATGATAGTGTCAGTGGCTGTGGGTTTAGCGCTAATGATGGCTAGTTATTATTTATTACCTTTGCTTACAGAAATTAGATATTTTTATCAAGGAGTAAGCAAGGCGGAGATTAATCAAAACGAATTTCTTAGTTTGGCCAATTTTTTAAGTGATCGTTGGCCCTATTTTTATGCTCACCCCGGACCAAGAGGTAATTTTATTCAATTTGGCTTGATTGAACTAGTAATTGTTGGTTTAACAGCGATTTTTTTATTGATAGAGATTTTTCACAATAAATTTTGTCAATGGCAAGAGTTTTTTAAGAAACACAAATTTATTTTAAGTCAATTTTTTTTAGTCATTATGGCCATCATGTTAATGAGCAAGATTTCTCAGATTTTTTATTCTGTAATACCTGGTTTTGCCCAATTACAATATCCTTGGCGCTTTTTGGTTTGGGTACAATTCTCGGTACCTTTTTTGTTCTCGTTTTTGCTGGATAAAATTAATTTTTTAAAAACAAAACTATTTCTGTTTTGTTTTTTAGTTTTTTTACTGATTTATCGCATACCACAACTTTATGGTAAAAATTATGTTTATCTGCCCGAAGAAAAATTTTATTTTAATCAGGCAAATTTACACAGTCAAAATTTTAACACCGTTTGGAGTGCTAACAGCCAATCCTATCCGATCAAAACAATCCAAGCAGCAATTGTGGAAGGTGAAGGAAATTTGACGATTATCGAAAGCAAAAATGCTTCAAGAAAATATCAATTGATCGCCAATACTCAGGTCAAACTAGTTGATTACACTTTTTATTTTCCAGGATGGCAAGTTTTAGCCAATGGTGAGGAATTATTAATTGAATTTCAAGATCCCAATTATCGAGGTTTAATTACTTATAATTTAGATCCAGGAGAATATTCATTAGAATTAAACTATAAGACAAGTAGTATTAGACTAATGTCACAAATCCTGAGTGGTTTAGCCTTAGTTGGTTTTTTATTTGGCATTTATTTTTTATATAAAAAAACAGAGATTAATTAATGATCAGTGCTTATATAATTACTTTGTTAACTATTATTTTTGCCTATTTGGGTTTTGGTTTATATTTACTGCGTTTTTTTAAATTAAAATTTACAGCTTTGGAAAAAATAGTATTTGCTCTGGTTTTAAGCATTTCAATACTTAGTTTAACTTATGTATTATTGGGCTATTTAATTTCTACGATTGCTTATTATTTACTCATCCTAGTTTCAATAGTAGGCGCCATTACCCTGTGGCAAGAGCGACGACTTTTTATTCAATTATGGCAATCAATTAAGAAAAAACCATTTCTTAGTTTTTTGATTTTAATAGCTATTGGCTCTTTAGTTAGTGGCTTATTTTTTAGTGCTTATATCAATCAAGGACAACTAATATTACGAGATACTTATGATAGTTCTTGGCACGTAGCGTTAATTAAAGAAAGTTTAAATAACTTACCACCTCGTCATCCGTCTAATCCCAAAATATTATTAAATAATTATCATTATTTTTATGATGTGTTGATAGCGAGTTTGGGATTTTTTAGTAAACTACCAGTCTTAAATTTACATTATCAAGTGGGTCAATTACTAATGGCCATATTATTGGTACTGAGTGCCACTGTCTTTGGCAAAAGATTGAAGTCGCATCAAACCAGTGCTCTTTTGATTTTTTTTACTGTTTTTGTGGGTAATTTTGCCTATTTTATTCCATTGTTTTTACCCGATCAAACGTGGTCTGAATCTAGTTTCTGGGTTAGTCAAACTTTTTCCATGATGGTTAATCCGCAACTGGTTTTCTCTTTCGCTACTTTTTATTTAATCTTAACTCTGCTAACTAAAGATTTTTATAAAAAATCTGCACGTCACTACCTCATGATTGCTTTAATTTTACCCAGCATTGGTTTTAAAAGTTATGGTTGGATTTTAATGAGTTTGTTATATGCCATAGATTTACTAATGAATTTGTTGAGAGCGAGAAAAATCCAATATTTTATTTATGGTTTAATTTATTTAATTTTAGCTTTACCTCTAATTTATTTAATGACTGGTTTTAAAACTAACAATTTTTTCTATCATCCCTTATGGTTTATTGATACGATGGTTGAGGCAGTCGATAGATTGAACCATCTCAAATGGCGTTTCCTTTTAGATCACTATTTATTAACTAATAATTATCCTCGGATTATTTTTTTAAGAACTATTGAAATTATTATTTTTTATATTGGCAATTTGGGAACAAGAAGTTTATTTTTTCTTTTTCCAATTTGGCGATTGGCAAAAATTAAACCTTGGAAAAAACAACAGCAGTTAGTTGATTTATTATTCTTATTATTTGTGTTTAGCTCAGTTTTTCCTTTATTATTTTTGCAAAGAGGAACGGTTTGGAACTCTATTCAGTTTTGGTATTACAGCTTGATTTTTGCCAGTATTTTGGCCACTTTAGTTTTTCTAGAAATAAGCAAAAACTTGTCCAAGTGGCAAAAGTTTCTTGCTCTCGCTATCTTGATAATTTTAAGTGTCCCAAGTTATGTTCATGGCAGTTATTACCGATGGCGAAGTTTTGAACAAGTTTCTCAGCAAGAAGTGAATCTATTGGCTAATTTAAGTACTGATAGTAAACTTATGATTTGTCCAGATGGTAGTTGGTGGTATCGCCATTCAATTGTCAGTGCGCTTACTCCTGCCGAAGTTTATCTAGCTGATTCTAGTCAGGTTAATCTTTTAAATTTAAATTTACAAGATTTTGAAAATTTTGAACAAGTTTTCCAAAAACAAGATATAACTTCTTTAAAAAATATCATTGAACGGGAGCAAATCGATTATATACTATGTGCAGATCAAAATTTTAAGCAGTTAATAGAAAAATTAAATTGGCAAACAACTAAGTTTGATGATTGGTGGTTCTATTCTTTAGATGATTAAGCCAAATAAAAAAGCCAATGAGAGCAAATAGACTTAAATAATTTGTTATTAAACGCAATGGATTTTCCCTAAAAACTAATTCTATTCCGTGCTTACCCGCATCTAAATTAACTTGAATATTGCCTAATTTGGGATTAGTCAATATTTCTGTACTTTGGCCATCAACCTCAGCTTGCCATCCGGGAAAATTAGCTAATTTAAAATTAATTAATTGAGTTTGCTCTAAGTTTAATGACCAAATTTGGCGATGAGCTTGTTGTTTAACTAATTGAGCTTCAAGTACTTCTATGGCGCCTTCTGCTGTTTCTAGCCAAACAATGGGCTGAGGGTGTTCCTGATTAAACTTTGCTAAAACTTCTTGTTCAGCCATTTGACTAGGAATGTAATCGGGTAGAGTTTGACTAATTTCACCAGCAATTAATTCGGCTTGATCGGTGTAATAAACTTCAGGATGATCAATCATTTTTTCAGCTCGAAAGTAGCGAAGATTACTCAGGCTGGTAAAAATAAGAATTAGGACTATTAGATAACGAATCAGTGCTTTTTTAATCAAAAACAAACTAGCGCTCAAAGCAGTCGCTAAAAAGAAAAAGCTGGCACCAAACCACCGCCAAGGAAATTGTAGGTAAGCAAGTGGGGATAAAACTGACCAGCAGAACTGACTCTTTTGTAAAGTTAAAAACAAAGTTAAAAGAAAAAAACCAAACACTAGCAGTAAGTTTCTGAGTTGTTTGTTGGATAAAAATTGCTTAAAGGTTTTATTTTTATAAGATCGATAAAAATTTCTAAAAATTAAGAATAAAATTACAGCTAGCGCTATTAGTTGAGCATAGCCTAAAAAGAAAGAAATATTATCCTCAGTGCCCCAACTGGAGCCACCGTAGCCCCAATTATCCCAAAATAGTTGGCGAATATAAACAAAATGCAAACGATAATCAAAATAATCAGTAAAAATAGCACCAACTCTGGTTAAATTTTGTTCAACAAGAGTGGGAATAGTATAAAAACTAGTAACTAATCCAGCCAGTAGATAAGTGATTAAAATTTCAAAATTGCCTTTTTTATTTAACAATAAAACATAAATAAGAGATAAAGGAATAAACATTAAAGCACTCAAATTATGAGATAAAACAATCATTGATAAACTCAAAAATAAGAGCAGATGATTTGACTGTTTTTGACCAGTTTGATTAATTAGATTTGTAAGAGCTAAGATTAACCACGGAAAAAAACTAAGAGCAAAAGCTTCACTCAGCGCACCTCTTACAAATAATAATAAAGCGCGATAGGGGGCTAGAGTAAAAAGAGCAGCCAACACTAAACCACTAGCTATGCCGCCAAGACGCTTGCCCAATTTAAAACTGCCCCAAATAGTTAAAAAATTAATTAAAATATATAAAATTTTAAGAATTGTAATTAGATTAATATTTAAAAAATACAACAAAGCACCTGTCATATAAGGTAGAGGAGCATAAAAATTAAATAATGGCATACCAAAGCCATAGCCAAAGTTAGCGCTCCAGCGCACAGGAAAATGTCCAGAGATGATGCCATTAGCCATTTCAGCAATTCTGGCGGCCATTGGAAAATCATGCACATAAAAAAAGCCGGTTTGAAATAAATAATAAGAACTAGCTAATAAAATTAATAATAAAAAAGAAAAAACGAAATATTGATTAAAAATTTTTTTCAAGAA
>CAYSMC010000015.1:0-25438 GCA_964432115.1 uncultured Pseudomonadales bacterium
TTAATAAAAAAAAATAATAAGCCAGCTGTCATTTTCAAAAGAAATAATACTGACCCAACATCGGCTTCGGATATCGACGTATTAATACTAGAGAAAGATTTATTTTTTTTTATAGAAGAATATAAAAAAATTGGATATAAAGCCTCAAAAATTTTTTCCGATAAAGAAGTTCATATTACAAATCCAATAACAAAGTTTTCTATAGATTTACATTTTTTAATAGCACATCCTCATTACAAAACAATCAGTAAAAAAGAAAAAAGATCTATAAATAAAATTAGTAAAGACATCATTAAAACACATTTTTTAAAAGAAAATGAATCATCTATTTCTAAAGAATTAATGCTTGCATCAACAATAATTAGATATTGGCACAACGATCTTCTGTGCGGATTAAAAACGCTTAAAGACATCATGCTGCTTTTAAATTCATTTCAAGAACCGAAAGAAATTAATCGATTAATAATTCTTTTAAAAAAATATGAAATTTTAAATTACGCATTTTTTACCTTTCAACTTGGATCTAAAGTATTTTCAACTCCAATTCCAGATAAAATCTTAGATAAAACTCCATATCTAATAAAAAGATTAAATTGCATGATTTCAAAATACGAAATATCAATTTTCCCAGATATCTTGAAGTGGTACGATGACGATAATTTAAATTGGGTAAAAAAATATTACAATAAATTAAATATTATCAAAATCATTTTAAATGAAGAAGTTCCTTTAACAAGAAAAATTAGACCTCAAATAATTATTGTATTTTTAAACTCTATTTTTAAAAATAGAGTTAACTATTTTTTTTCTTTTTGCAAAAAGAAAAAAAATAGCCCTGATCTGACCGGCAACTAGTTTTCTCAAAACAACAGTTATTCTATTTTTTGGATAAAGTACAACTTTTTTTGATAAATGTTGAATTACAAAAAAATATATTTTCAAAATAATACTCGAATTGCAATCGATCCATACTCCATCAATTTTGATCATGCTTACCCTGCCTCTGAGTGCTGATCTATTAACTTTCTGATCTGCCTTAAAACTCCCATCCGCTATAGTAAATAGAAAATTGTTGTCAAAATCAACCAATCTATGAATTAAGGGAATATTTCTTTTATTAATAATTCCGACAACATCCCCTTTTTTTAAAATGCTATTTTTTTTTAATAAAATCTTATCACCTAATTGAATAGTAGGACTCATACTATTACTGAGAATTTGTGCAAAATAGAAATCCTTATCTTCAATTTTAATCATAAATTTGCGAAAAAGTTATTTTTTTACATTGTTGAGCAACTTTTCTTTGATATTTTTCATAAATAACTCTTTTTGCTTTTAAAAAGTTATATTTTTTAACAGATCTAACTTCTTTTTCAGGTAAATCAAAATATGAGCAAACTTTTTTAATAATTCTGGGTATATTTAAAAAGTTTTGATTTCGTTTTTCAAATAAAATTAAATCCAACAACAACATTAAAATCCTGTATGTAAAAATATTAATTTTATTTTCAATATGTTTTTTTTCATTCTTAGCGATTTTTTTTACTAAAAATTTCTTTCTAAAAAAACTTGGAACAGCGCTTCTAACAACCATATTTCTATCTGATGAAGAAAAGAAGTCTGGATCACTCCAAAATCTACGACTAGAACATTCTATGGTTCTTTTTGAATTTTTAAAAACCAATCCAGAATAATAGCACCTTCTACTCCAAAAGATTGATGGTTCTGCTTCAATTGGAGTGTTCACGTTATTAAAAACATTTCTTGTAATTTTTTCAGACTTTATCGCAAAAAACCCACCGAAAAAAAATGGCCCATATAAATTTTTTTCCAATTTTTCAAATAAAGCTATGGTTTTCATCAAATTTGCAAGAAAAAGATGTTTTAAAAACCGAGTTTCTTGATCTTGTCTTAAGGAACCAAACAACACATCAGCCTCATCATCGCTACAAAAACTCAATATATCTTCCTCAAAACCTTCCAAAGGCTTACAATCGATATCTATAGAAACAACAACCGGAGATACTTTTTTTGCATAAAACATTCCTGTGATTTTTGCATACAAAACTCCTTGTTTTTTTTCACGTAGCAATATTAAATCAACATTCGGATGATTTCTTTTCCATACATTAACTTTTTTAGAAGTGTTGTCTGTACTTCCATTGTCAACGACAACCAATAAAAACTTACTTTTATTAATCGAGTTGCAAATTCCAGATAAAGATCTCGAAACTAACCAAGATTCATTATATAGCGGAATAACAATCGCGAAATCATAATTCATTTTTAGAATCTAAAAATCGATGATTTCTCAATAACTCAAGAAAAGAATTTATATCAATTAAAGATTGTTTTTTATCAACATTAAAACTCTCAATTAAAACCTTGGATAAATCATCAATGCTCTTAAAAGAAGACAATTCGTTCCACAATAAAGAAGCTGGTTCATTTAAAGAAACAATAGAATCTTGCTCCTCGTCAAGTATTTTAGTACTATTATCAATTTTCTGAAAAATTATATTTTTTTTGCGTCTGTATTTGGAATTCATTTCTTGAACATTTATAAGTTAAACAAAGAAAAAAGTCAATAATTTGTATTATACTAAAGTACTAAAAAAATTTAAAAACTTACTATTAACCTAGAAAGATGTTATGTTTTGTTTTCAATCATGGAGGGCACAAGGTGTTCCGAAAATTCCTTTTTCTGAAGGAGTAGCTTTATGGATTATAGCTAAAATCTACAAAACAAAAAAAATTTTAGAAATTGGAACTGGAAGTGGTTATTCGACTAGATGGTTTCTATCTGCCCTACCAAATAAAGGTAAGATCACAACAATAGAGATTGACAGCAAAACACAAAAAATAGCACAAAAAAACAATCAACTAAGCAAAATTCCGCCAAATAAAAAAATCACTTGGTTGCTTGGAGATGCTATAAAAATATTATCTGATCTTAATTGCAAATTTGACCTTATTTTTATAGATGGAAAAAAAAGCGATTACCGAAGATACTTTGATTTATCCCAACAACTTCTAAATAAAAATGGAGTCATCATTTGTGATGATGTTTTTTGGTATCAAAAAAATAAAAAACAACTAAAAACTCATAAAAATATTTCTTTTAGCACTCAAGAAATTGCAAAAAAATTAATTTTAAAAAAAGCTGAAAACAGCATGAAAAAAACTATTAATTATTTGCAAAATCAGCCTAATTTTAAAACTAAACTAATTAACATTGGCAATGGATTATCCATAAGTAAAAAAAAGAATTAAGTCAGATTTTCTGTACATATAATATTTTTAAAAGAAATATTTTTTTTAACCATTTTCCATCGATTAGGAAAGAAAGTATAGTTTGTAATGAGGTTATTAGTGAGATCAGATTCATTTATTTTCTTAGTATGTGCAATTATAATTAAATCTTGAAGTTTTTTTTTGTCATTGGGAAAATCGGCAAAAACAAATACTGATTTGTATTTAAATTTCATAGGTTTTAATACAGTCTCATTAAACCATTTCATTTCTAATTCACTCAAGAAAGTCATAATATTGATCAATAAAAAACCATTTTTTTTCAATCTTTTGTGCGATAATAATATTAGTTTTGTAATGTATTTATTCACATCAACACTTAGTCCTTGATCATAATTCTTATGCAAACCTATATCTATAAAAATTGAGTTTTGTAATGATTTGTTTTTTTTTAAAAAAGAAAGTCCCTCTTCACAAAAAATAAGGAAATTCTTATTAAAAGGTCTTAAAAAATACTTAGTAGCCAATTTTAAAACAACACGATCTATCTCAACAACACTTACTTGTTTATCCGGAAAATTCCTAAAAACATAACTAGGTAAACAAAGTCCGCCTCCACCAATAAAAAGCATCTTATTGAATAACTTTTTATAAAGTGGTAAAAGAAAAAAATAGTGATAAATTCTTGAGACTGGAAAATAATCACAAAAATAAGCTGAACTAGCTGTTTTGTTATTAAATAATAATTTTATTATTTTTTTATTAAAATCTTTCACTACTAATAAATTTTTTGTTATCTCTGAATAACCCTTAAAAACTACTTCTAAATCTTTGTTTTTGTTAAATATTTTATTAAAAAATAATATTTTCATAGAAAACGACATTTTGATTTATTGTTTCCAAAATTACAATTCACGCTGTTGACTGTGAACAATATTATATATATGTAGATGCATGATGTACAAACAAAAAAGTATATAGCATTTATCGCGATATAATTCTTTAAGTTGACATCAAAAATTTAATTTGTTAAAATTTTAGATAAGAGGAGCTGAAAATATGAAATCATCAATTAAAAAAAATAAAGCAACAAAAAAAGCATATAAAGGTCTTAAGGTTAAAGTAGATAAGTTTGTTGCCAGTTTTTACGCTGAGTGGTATTAAATTTATTTGCTAAAATTCGGATTCATTCAATATTTTAATGGAAAATAAGTATTTTATCGTCCATGCGGATGATTTTGGATTATCTCCTGGCATTAGCGAAGGAATAATTAAAACAATAGAAAACGGAATCGTTTCTAGTACCAGTGTCATAGTCGAATCAAAATATTTAAGTGTTTCAAAAAAGATAATTCTTAACAGACCAAACTTCGACTGGGGACTACATGTTCTAATTTTGCATAAAAATCCATCAAGTAAAATCATCCTCAAAGAAACTAAAAGACAGATAAACATTTTTAAAAATAGTTTCGGTTTCCCTCCCTCTCACATCGACTTCCACAAGGGCTTTAAGTTTGATACAAAAACTTACTTTGAAATATTAATGTTTTCTCTGAAGAATAATTTTGCCTTCAGATATGATCGCCAACATCATATAGAAATAGATTTTTATGGTATTAAAAAAAATAGAACAAAATACGACGCGATAGAAACTAAATCCATAATGACAATCATAGAAAATTTACCAAACGGAATTACAGAATTAGTCTGTCACCCAGGCTTAACAAGCAATCGTTTGAAAGATCCTTATCGTTTACATCGAAAAAAAGAACTCTTAACCTTAATTGATCCCCAACTCAAACTGAAACTAAAAAAAGAAAAAATTAAACTCATCAATTTTGAGGAATATAAAAAAATCACAAAAAAAAATGAAAAATAAATTAGATGCTGTCCTAATAATTCCATTTTTAAATGAATCACTATATATAAAAAAATTTCTCTCTAGTCTAAAAAATCAAGAAAAAATAGCTAATAAAAAATATCTAACCCTTTTTATAGATAATGGTAGTTTAGACAATTCGTCTTTGATAATCAAAAATTTTTGTGATAAAGAAAACATTCCATTTAAGATTATTAATGAACCTAAAAAAGGAACTGTTTATAGCAGAATAAAGGGCTTAGAATTAGCAATTTCACTAAATCCAACAATAATTATTAGTACTGACGCTGATGTTGTTTTACCAAAAAATTTCATTTATAAAACAATAACAGATATTAAAAATCAAGAGGCAGATGTTTTGACTGGAAAATTAACAAAAAACAAAAAAATAAATTTTTTAAATAAAATTAAATCAATAAATATTTACAATTTAAAGCAATCAATTTGGAATTTAGAATATTCTCTGTTTGGTCCTTACTTTTTTGGAGCATATTTTGCAATTAAGACTTCGTTTGCAAAAAACATTCAAATTTATGAAGCTAAAATACACGAACCCTTTTTGGGAGAAGACATATATCTTTCAAGAAGATCTCATTATCTTGGAGCAAAATTTGCAAAATCATCCACATTCGTAAACCCAAATCCAAGAAGATTAATTGCTTCATCAATAAATGATGATTATAAATTTATTGGAAATCTTACATCAACTCATATGAAAATATATAAAACTAAAGATTATGTTTTTTCGCCTTTAAATGAAAGTAAAGAAAAAGAAGTTATTAAAAAACTTAAATTAGACGCAGGCAAAAGACTAATTTGGCTAACTGTTGATGCATATCTCTTTTGGGAAAAAAATACAAATAAATATTTAAATGCTCAAAAGAGCTTTCAAAAAAGTTGTATTTTTTTCAATATATATCCAACGGAATTTGATTCAATAAAAAATAAAGATGATCAATTTGCATTGTACAATCACATATATAATACATACAAAACCAAAGTACTAAAAAAAATGGATATCGCGCTTAATCAAAATTCATGAAAAATAAAAAAAATTTTTATATTAAATATGCTGAAGTTGCTTGTAAAATATCTTCTTCGCCTGAATGGAAAAAATACTTAAAAAAACTATATTCGAAATCATCAATTTTAAATTTTAGCGAAACAAAACCAAACGTTAAAATTATCGCTAACTTACAAATAAAAGAGTTAAATTTTAATGAGCCAGAGCTTAAATTTATAACCCATAAAAACGATTTACTTTCATACGTAATAGAGACTTCTAAACATCCATTATTTTTCTTTCCAACAGTACATCAATTATTAGCCAGAATATTCAACATTTTGTTTCATTTGAATGGAGGTTTTGTTTTACATGCTTCATCTTTATTAATAGATAACAATGTTTTTATATTTTCTGGCGAATCTGGAAGAGGGAAATCAACAATAGTTGATATCTTAAAAAATAAATTTGTTCATTCTATGATTTTATCTGATAACTCAGCATTTATTTCAAAAGAGAAGTCCTCTTTTGTGTTGTATCCATCTCCATATATGGAATCTAACAGAATAGAAATGATTCAACAAAACTTATCAAATAAAAAACCTTTCAACATTAAAGCTGTATATTTTCCATTTCATTCGAAAAAAAATACTGTTGATGAATTAACTTTTTCAGAAAAAATATCTCTCATTCAAAAAAACTCTCATATCCCATATCAATCTAGCATTCTATTCGAGGAAAAAACAAGAAAACAATTTGCAAAAATAATATTTGCTTTTGTTGGCACTCAAGAAATTTACAAACTTAATTTTACAAAAAGTTCTTCATTTAGAAAAAAACTATCTCTTGATGAGAAATAATCTACTACAGTAATCTTTTAAATATTTTTCTATTTGACTCACCATAATCACGGTAACTCCGCTATTAAACATTTCTTTCATTACATCCTTGGATTTTTTTTGAAAATTTTTATCGCCCATTGTCATAACTTCATCCAACAGAAAAATATCTGGTTTAGCGTGAATTGCGATACTAAAACCTAACCTTAATTTCATTCCGTTTGAATAAGTATATAAAGGAGCAGTTATAAAATTACCTATACCAGCAAAGTCAACTATACTCGAAAATTTTTTATTAATTTCATCCTTCGTCATCCCAATAATTAATCCATTTAGAAAAATATTCTCTTGACCTGTTAAGTCAGAATGAAAACCAGCCTCTAGCCCAATCAAAGAGATTATTCTGCCAAATGTCTTGATTTTGCCTTCGGTTGGAGCGCTCATTCCGGCAATAAGTTTAAGCAAGGTTGTTTTACCAGCGCCATTCGGTCCGTAAAAGCCAATTTTTTCACCTTTATAAATTTGTAGATTGACATTGCGCAAAGCCCAATAGTCTTCTTTTTTTTGAAAACGAAGAGTTTTTCCAATGTCCTCCACTAAAGTTGGTTTTTCATGATGAACAATATATTTTTTACCCACATTTTGTAAATTAACAACAATCTCACTTCCAATCTTCTTTTTACTTAGAATCTCTTCTTTTAAAATCGTCATGTATTTTTATAACCAATCATCAAAATTTTTGTTTTCTTTATTAAAAGTTCTTAAACCAAAATAAAAGAAGCAAACAATCACCACCACAGCTACCCAGAAACAATTAACCACAGTAATTGGTAAACCCATCAAGGCATAATGAAATAACTCAATAATGGCAGTCATTGGGTTTAAATAAAAAAATGGTCGTAAAAATTTGGGTAATAAATTTAGTGCATAAATTACTGGCGTAGCGTAAAACCACAATATTACTCCCAACTGAACCATAAAATTAACATCACGAAACCTTACGTTTAAAGAAGAAGTTAACAGTGAGATGCCACTAATAAATATTGTTAATAGAAAAATCGCTGGCAACAACCAAAACATTTTAGCCACATAAAAAATCAACTCTATCAAATCGTAACTCTCAACAAAAACTTTATTTCCGATCAAAAGGATAATTAGTAGAATCAGCGCCACCAAAAAGTGGAATAAATTAGATAAAATAATTGATAAAACAATTGTTTCTCTTGGAAATTTAGCCTTTTTAATTAAGTTTCGCTCATAAAAGAAAGCTGGGGTTGCTTTTGTCAAACTCTGTGTAAAAAAATTCCAAGGTAAAAGCCCAGCAAATAAATATAAAAAATAGTTGTCAACTTTAACTGGTACAAAAAATTGGAATACAAAACCCATCACAACCATCTGTAAAAGCGGATTTAATAGAATCCATAAAAAACCTAAGGCTGCATGTTTATACCTCGCTTTAATTTCTTTTTGTGTCATGGCTGATAAAAAATCAAGCCAATGACAATGTTTTTTGCTTAACTTCATGATTATTAAAAATTTTCTTATTTTCTCTTAAAACAATCAAATAATAACATAAATAAACACTAAGACTATCTTTAATTAACTTTTTCGATAAAATAATTGAGTGGCAAGAGGGCTAATAATACCAATAAATTTAAACAACTACTTAATTAATTAAAATGAAACAATACAATTTTATTCATCACAGCTTTTACGGCCTCTTCAAGCGTCTAATCGATTTGATACTCACGTTGATAATTTTAATAATGTTCTTACCAATTTTTATTATTATATTGCCAATATTATTCTGGCAAATTGGCCAGCCAATTATTTTCAAACAAAAAAGAACTGGAAAAGATGAAAAAGAATTTATAATCTTTAAATTTCGTACCATGGTCAAAAACGCTGAATTACTTCGCTCTCAAAATCTTAAGAAATTATCAAAATTGAATTACGCCCCTCAACCAATGTTTAAAATCGGCGATGACCCGAGATTTATTAAAATTGGAAAATTTTTGTCACACACTGGTCTTGATGAATTACCGCAATTGTTTAATGTGTTGAAAGGTGATATGTCTCTGGTGGGACCGAGACCATTACCAATCAATGAAACAACAATCTTAAAAAAAATTGATCCCAATTGGTGTTTGTGGCGCCATCAAGTAAAACCAGGACTCTTTTCACTGTGGGTGTTGGATGATAGCAGACATCAAAGTTTAAAAATGTGGAAAAAATTAGAAAAAGAGACAATGATCCTTACCTTTGACCAACAATATTTATTAGTCTTTAAAATAATTAAAATTCAATTAAAAAAGTTGCTAAATTTAATATTTAGAACAAATAATGTTTAAATAAATATATCAAAATATACTAAAAACCAATTAGTACTTGCTTAAAATGATTAAAATGTATTATTCTTAAGAGAAACATAAGATATTGTGTTTATTCGTTTATGTCTGATTTAAGTAAATTTTTACCAAAAAAATATCAAAAAGATTCTGGCAAAAATCAAACGATTAGTGCAATTGGGCCGTTAAATATTCCAAATCATACTGGCAATATTGGTGATACCAATTTATCAACAGCAACTAACACTGGTGCTAAACAAACTAATAAGATTTTAAAAAACAATAAAAAACAGAAAAACTCACCACAAAAGAAAAAAACTACTCTTTTATTAATTTTATTATTATTTTTTCTTGTGAGTGGAGGTGCTAGCCTAATTTTAATCAGACATCGTCAAGATACAAGACAGCAAGCATTCGTTAGCGACGATGATCCATATGCATACGAGTGTGATATAAATGATCCTAGTGCTTGTAATGGACACCCAGAATGGTGTCACTGTTTGGGTGGCGATGCCTGTACTGGCACAGAATGCGATTCCAACATAGGCCAATCTTGTCAAGATTGGGGTAGAAGTTATTGTACTAATTATCAGGGGTTTGGCATGACCTGCTGTGTGGAGGGATATGTATGTTGTAGTGCTTATGATGGATGCTGTCCAGCTAGCACGCCTACCAACACGCCAACTCCTCGTCCACCCACTACTACACCAACAAACACACCTGTTCCAACTGTCACTACTACTCCTCCAACTGTCACACCAACTCCTAGCAAAACTCCTTTCCCAACAGTTACTAACACCCCCACACCAACACCTACTAACACCCTTACGCCTACTAGCACTCTAACCCCGACTCCTACGTCTACCAACACTCCAACTCCTACAGAAGTGCCAAGAATTTCTTGTAGCGCTACTGGATGCGCTACTGACGATCAATGTGCAGAGGGTTTAGTCTGTGCGGATATTGGCAGTACTGGAATTTGTTCTCTGCCAGAATTAACCGATTCTTGTACAAGCGATCAAACATATGAAGCTTGTTGTACTGGCTATACTCCTGCTCCAACAGCCACCGCCACTGTGGTTGCAACAGCCACTCCCACTACAACTCCAAGTTCACCCACAGCTACACCAACTCCTGTCATAACTCAAGTTATTACTACAGTTGGTTGTAACGAGAACTGTAATGAAAATGCTGATTGTACTAACATTAGTCATATTTGTTATGAAGGTTACTGTCGTTTAGATGTCAATCCTACCGATGTTAATTGTCGTTTGCCAGATGGAGGTAATGTCATAGAAAGAGCAGTAGAAGTACCAACTGAAAGTGGCTTTGCCGATTGGTTTAATTTCATTAAAGTTGGCTTTGGCATTCTAGGTTTGGGAGCTTTACTGTTACTACTTTTGTAAAATTGATTGAATAGTTTTCTCTAGTTTTTTGCTATAATGTTGACCAAGCGCGTGTGTAGCTCAATTGGTTAGAGCTCCAAGCTTATACCTTGGAGGTTCTAGGTTCGAGTCCTAGCACACGCACCCTTATAAAACCAGCTATGAAATTAATTGCTAAACTCATAAAAGTACTCATTATTCTCTTGATTATCCTGGCTTTAAGCATTTTTCTTTATTACCAGGGTTGGCTTAAAAGTCATCCTCTCCAGGCACAAATTAATCAATTTCAAGAAGGTAAAATCAGAAATTGGCAAGATTTCATTAATTCTTTTAAAAAAGAAGAGGGATTAAACTTACAACTGAATGAATTAAGCACTAGTGCCGGAGAGCAAATTAAAATCAGTGCCCAAAAAGCCATCGAAGCTGGTAAAGTTGCTCAAGAATTTGTCAGCGAATCAATTCAAACAGATGAATCAAGTGAAAAAAATCTGGGTGAACGAGCTTTCGAATATGGTCAATATGTTTATTGCAAAGCAGTAGTAGAAGATTGGGAAGAAAAAATTAACGAATAGTGGTCCCCACGCAATCTTGATCGGTTAAAGCCCAATACAAATTATTTTTAAGTATCCCAGAAATAATCACTGATTCAATACCTTTTTTAGCTAAAATCAAAGATTCCTCAATTTTTAAACCCATGCCTCCTGTGACATCAAATCCTCTGGTATTCCGTAAATCCCGACTAATTGTGGGCCAAGTCTCAGCTGTAATTTCTGGTACCAATTGACCTTGTTTATCCAAAAAACCTGCTACTTCAGTGACGTGAATAATTTTATTAATTTTTATTTTCTGTTCTAAAAAATAATCTGCTAAAAAAGCTAAAATCTTTTCTGTCGACCAAATGGTACATCCTTGCTTTTTATCCACCAAGACATCACCACAAGTAACCGGTAATAAGTCCTTTTGTAAATATTCTTTGATTGCATCGGCACAAAAAAACAATTCTTTTCTCTGATTAGTGACTATAGTATTGCTAGCATAAAAAGATACTGCTGGTAATTCGTGCTTAATAAATTCATAAACAACTAAGCGATTGAGCGTGGCAGCGCTATCTTGAACAATGGCCATACCCATCAAGCTTTCTTCATTAATAAAACCAGCCATAGTTTGATATTTACTAGCTGGTACGTGAGCGAAACTACCTTGTCCGTGACCAACAATTAACATTTGTTCTGGTTTTTCTTGTTTAGCGCTGGCAATTTCGCCGATTAAACGCCTTAAAGTTGCTTTTCGAAGCGACATAGAGATCTCTTTATCGGTAATAATTGAACCACCCAATTTTATTAAAGTTAAATTTTGTTTCATCTGTTTTTTCTACTGAATTTTAGTTCAGCTGTTGCTGCTTAGTTAATATACTTGCTAATTCTTCTTGAGGAATTTTCCCTTCCTCGGCCAAAAACAATAAAGCTGCTGGCAAAAAATCTAAAACAGCAAGCGTGGCTTTACGAAATTTTTTTTGATTAATTGCTGATAATTCTTGTGGAGAATAAAGCTGCCAACCTTTCCTTTCAATTTTTCCTAAATCTCCCTCTTCAATTAGAAGTGCTAAAACAAAAACTGTAAAATCATATAGAGCTCGATTATCGCTAGTTTTATCTACTGGTCTAATTTGTTCAACATTAAAGGAAGATTTAGAAAAAAAGTGCACCTTATCCTCTAATTCAGAAGCCAATAGACCAGGCACCTCCTCTTCTATTTCTCGCAACATTGTGCCAAACAAGGCATTCACAAAAGCTGAAGGTAATTGTTCAAAACTTAAAGAATCATAATTTGTAGCACCGTTGAGAAAATCCAACACTAATTGGGATTGACCGTTTTCCATTTTACCAGTAACAGTGTTAATCCCAGTTGGTCTAGTAAAGAAATCCTGCTCAACGAGGGATCGATCTTGATGTTCATCTGGAAAAATTACTCTTTCTTGTTTTTGACTTTCATCGTCCGATAAATTGCTTTCTACTTCATCAAAAAACAAGAGTTTTAAACCCTCAGAGGTTGCTACAAAAGTTAATGCTCCTACTCCTACCGCTTGAGAACGAAAATCAATTTTTTCTTGCATTGAAGAATGGCAATGAGTACAAATTGGGCGATTGGGGGGAAATATTTTTTCACCACAAACCGGACAAACTGCTAATTTGAGTTCTCCCTCTCCATTACCATAACGAGTTTTTTGTAAACGCCAATGCTTTGGTACTTCCATGACAATTTATTAGTCGGATTTTGTAGCAAAATCACGTAAAATTAGTGAAATTTGCATTTTATAGTATGATATTTGAATGACTCGCAAGATATTCACGCTCAACAAATATAAAAAAGAGATTGCTGATTGTTTAAAAAATTTTTTAACTCAAGAAAAACACAACCTAGCCAAGATCAATCTACATGACGATGTTTTTAAAACACTAACAAACTTTCTGCTACGTGGCAAAATGTCTCGAGCTAATTTGCTCATTTTAACTTCCAAAGTTTTACAAACCAATTTTACCAATGCCTCCTTAAAAAAAGTTTTACCTTTCGCCAGCGCTTTGGAGTTAATTCAAGCCGGTTTATTAATTCACGATGACATCATCGATCAAGATCAACAAAGAAGAGGTCAAAATTCAATCTGGCAATATTATGCTCTGCAAAACTCAAGTTATGATCAAAATTATGGAAAAAATCAGGCTATTTGTATGGCAGACTTGACTTTTTTTCTGGCTAATCAATTAATCGTACAAGGTTGCACTAATTTAAATCCTGTCGATGAACTAAATAAAGATGAGCTTCGTGATCAAAAATCATTAAATATTCAACAATTAATTAACCGAGAAATTAGCCAAGTTATTATGGCTGAAATGCTTGACGTGCAATTAGCAATCAACGACAAATTACCTTCATTAAAACAAATTATGGAGATGAATCTTTATAAAACAGCTCGCTATAGTTTTTCACTACCTCTGATATTGGCTGGTTATTTAGCTGATCAGCCACCTGCCACACTTAACAAGTTAAGTCAAATTGGAGAAAAAATCGGTTTAATCTTTCAAATTCAAGATGATTATTTAGGTATTTTTGGTGATAGTAAAAAAACTGGTAAACCAATTCTTTCTGATATTAGAGAGGGTAAAAAAACCATGTTTTATTATTATTTAATCAACAGTCGCAAGCTCGATACCCAGGCCAAACAATTATTAGATAATTGTTTTGCTTCGCATGAAATTAAAACAGAGGATGGGCTAGCTTTACAAAAATTATTTAAATCTCACAGTTTGCAACTAGTCAATTCTCAACTAAAACAGTTAAAACAAGAAACGCTAGACAAAATTGATCAATTAAATAACAAGCAACTGCAAAAATTGTTACGACAAATTTTAACTTTGGCACAAAATCGTCAGCAATAATGATAAAATCCCATTAAATCTTGGGGTCTTGGTGTTCTTTAACTAATAATGTCAATAAAACACCCACAGCCACCACCACAAATAGACTAACCCAAGCTTCACCAAAAAAGTAAAATAAAAAGAAAACTAGTGACCAAAACATAACGGCCGCCGCACTAGTAATCATTTGTCGATAGGTAAAATATGATAAACCTTCTCGACCCTTTCCTCTCACCACCCAAACTCGATCAAAAAACAACCAATGAAAACTAGAGGTAATACGATCTAGGGTATTGACTACCACCACTGACCAAAAACCAACAATAAAACTTCTAATAACCCAAAAGAATGATAATATTCCGGCTGAAATCACAAATGGTTTTCGACTTTGACGCTTATCAATCACTGCTCCCACCGAATAACTAATCAACATTGCCAATAATAAAGAAAAACTATACAAAAAACCCACTTTAACACTAGTACCCAATAAAATAAAAATATATAAGGGCCACATTTGCAACATGCCATCATTACAATAACGTCCTACAAAAGTCATTCCCAAGCGTCTAAACCCTGGCTCCATCATCCAAGCAGAAAATTCTCCCCAAGAAATTTTGTCACGAACTTTCACATTATCTAATAAAATAGTAAAAATTAAACCAATAACAATCAACACTAACCCCAACAAAAATAAATTACTATAACCTAAGCCAGCAATAACTAAACCACCCAAGGCAGGAGAAACCATAGTAATTATATTAAGCAAAAAATTGATAATTCCTAAATTACTACCTATTTTATGATGATCACTATTACGACTTAAAGAATAATAATAACTATTCCAAAAATAATTAATTTGCAATCCATCAATAATCGCAGCAATAAAAACCCAGTAGGGATTGATTTTAGATAAAAATAAGGCAGAGGCAAATAAAGCATACAAGATTTGCCCCATAACAAAAGCATATTTGGTGCCTAACTTAATGGTGCGCTTAGCCACCCAAATCGAGGAAATAAAAGAGATTAACTGAGTTATAAGATATAAAAAAGCAATATTAAATACTCCTATTTGCAAAGTGGTCAGAGAATGTTGACCTCTTAAGCTTAAACTCCAATTAACTTTATCCCAAAATGGCAGATGCAAATTAAAATAATAAATTGGTAAAAAAAACATGACCAATTTATTAACTAATTCACGCATCAAACGTATCGCATACAAATGTTTTAGATTTTGGTTTTTCTGAAAAACTAACTTGGGCAGTTTCATGAATGATTCAGTATAAACTAGCTAAAGTAATTCCTGCAAAAGCTGTTGGATTGTATTATTCAAAATTTCGCGCTCACCGGCCGACATCACTTGCAAAACATAGTCAGCGGAAGCCATATTTCTTAAACCTTCTCTAGAATCAATACCCAGGCGTAAATGCCAAAAGTTTTTTGTTCCTAGATGTTGATAAATTGATTGCAAACCATTGTGTTCTTTTGGACCAATGCCTTTCTGCAATTTATAAGTACCTAAGGCCAAATCTAGATCATCATGAACAACAATCAGGTCTTCCGGTCCAGAAAATTGATCTTGTATGTCAATTTTTAAATAATCCAAAAAAGCTCTTAGTGCTTGACCAGAATTATTCATAAAAGTTTGCGGCTTAATTAAAAATAAATCATCTCTTTTGACAGCCAATTGTGCATTAAATTTCTTTTCAAATTTAAAATTTAAAGATAATTCTTTAGCTATCGCATCAACAAACATAAAACCAGCATTATGGCGAGTTTTTTGATATTCTTGTCCTGGATTACCTAAACCCATATAAATTTTCATAAGTCTTATTCTAACATTTTATCTTTTTATATTGTTTATGGTTATAATGTGAACTGTGAAAAAAAGTATTGGGATTTTTAGCACCAAACAAGGCCACCAAAGCATTGCCGAGGCAATTAAAGAAAAAATTGAAAAACTAGCTGGCGACCGTTATCAAGTACACGTTTTCTACACAAAACAGATTTTTGAAGCCATTTACGAATCTCTATATCGTATCGCCCCCAGCGCTCTTAAACTGCCGTATGATTTATCTACTAAAGTAATAGAAAAAGATGCAGAACTTAGTAAATTAATCTTTGATCTTTTTTTTCAATACACTTATAAACCTAGTTTAGAATTTGTAAAAGAAAAAAAGATTGATTTAGCTATCAGTTGTTATTTCCCTTTCCAGTCTACTTTCAAAAAAATCCAAAAAGAAGTTGTCATTCCATATTTAAACATCATTACCGATCCCCGCACCATTCATCCTTGGCAAATTTTTAAAGAAGCTCGGGTTAATTTGTTTTTTGAAGAAAATAGCTTAAAAAAATTCCAAAAAAAATGTCAAGCTAGGGCTTCGGGCTGGTTTGTTGGGACAAGGTTTGAAAAAGACTATCAAAAAGAGCAAATAAAAAAGAAGTTGAAAATTAAAGAAAAATTAACCTTCTTAATTAGCTCAGGTTCTGATGGCTCAGCTGCTGTCTTAAAAATATTACCGGCATTAGTTAATTGTCCTAAACCCCTTAGGGTGTTTGTGGCCTGTGGTCGTAATCAGACACTTTACAATAACGTTCTAGGTATTAAAAAAAGTCTAAAAATGTTTAGTCAATCGCGAGCCACCATTACTCCCCTAGCTTTTACCAACAATATGCATCTTTATATGCAGGTGGCCGATTTAATCATTGGTAAAGCTGGACCCAATAGTTTATTTGAAAGTGTTGCCACTCTCACTCCATTTTTTGCTATTACTCATATTGCTCAAGAAGAAGGCAATCTAGAAATTATCAAAGAGTATCAATTAGGTTATGTGGAAGAAAAAGCTAAAACTGCGAATGACAAAATATTAGATATTATTAATCACTCTCAACAATTAAAGAAATTTCAGCAACATTTATTGAATTTAAAACAATATAACCAACAATCTGCTGACATTTTGCTAGAGGAAATTGATCAAATTTTTCAAAATGATCATTAACAATTATCAATCCGCAACATAATCAAACTTCACTCATTGAATTTCTGCTAGTTCTTGCAATGTAGTGGCTTCTTGCCAACTTTTATCCTGACGTATTTTGACCAAACGAGGAAATCGTAGAGCTACTCCAGCTGTATGACTAGGAGACTGAGAAATTTCATCTGCTGCAATCTCTAAAACTAAACATGGTTCAATCCACACATCAGCTTTTAATTCTTTTTTAAAATCATATTGAGCATTAGCTTGATTTTGCTGGCTCAAATGCTGATCTGCTAGTTTTTTAATTTCCCGAAATTGCTGATCTGTTAAACCAGTGCCGATTTTCGACAAAGTTTTAATTTTACCTGTATCTTGATCTAAAATTCCTACTAATAACGCTCCCACACCAAAACTTTGACGCTTGCCCTTCCCTAAATAATAACCAAGCATAATGCAATCAAGAGTGTCATTCAATTTACCACGTTGACCCTCTGCTTCTTTAATCTTAACCCAACGCCAACCCTTACGACCAGCCACATAAGTTGAGTCTGGTTTTTTGATGACCGCTCCCTCTAAACCAAGATCTAACTGCTGCTGATGATAATTACTTAATACTTTTGGATCACTAATTAATTGATACGTAGTTTTTTTCACTACTCTTGAATCTTTCACTGTTTGATCTAGAAGTTGTTTGCGTTTATCTAAAGTTTCATTAATTAACGCTCGTCCAGCTACATACAGTAAATCAAAAACATAAAAACAAATCGGCGTCTCTTGTGCCTTCGCAGCCACTTGATATTTGCGTTTTCTAGAAATAGTTTCTTGAAAAGCTAAAAATTTTCCAGATTTGGGATCAAAAGCGATTGCTTCACTATCTAAGACAGCTGTTTCTGCTTGACAAGATTTTAGCAATTGATCCAGTTCGGGAAACATGGCTGATACTTCTTCTAAATTACGAGTATAAGCCTTATAAAAACTACCGTCAGCAAAACCTTTTTTATTAATATGAATTTGAATACGCAGTCCATCATACTTGGGTTCGGCTATTACCTGGCCCATCTTGTCGATAATTTCTTGACCACTATTGAGTCGCTGACATAGTGCTGGCATTACTGGAATACCTAATTCCATGTGATAATTTTTACCCAATTTTTTAGCTGTTAAATTTTTGTCAAATAAATACTGTTGCGCCAATAAGCCAAAATCAGCTTTTTTCTGAAAAGCTTTTTCGAGAGTTGCAGACTGACTCTTATCACCAGTTTTTACCCAAGACAGCGCATCTAACATAGTCATTGTAGAAAAACCCAAACGCATTTTGCCAAGAATAATTCGCGCTATAAATTTAGCTGACAAGGCACTCACTTGATTCAATAAATCGGCCAATAAATTGATTTTTCTGTCTTGAGAACCTTCGCCACCTGCATAAGCAATATTTTTTAATTGCTGATGAACTTCAATAATACTGAGTGTTAACTCTTGATCTAAAGATTTTTTTGAATCTGCAATCACTTGATAAAATAATTCGCCTAAATCGCCTAAAGCTTTATACTTTGCGTTTAATTCTTGAACAATGGCTTTCTGATCACCCTCATCAAACAAGCCCTGTTCTAGAAATGCTTGTTTAGCGGTCACATTGGAGTGACGAGCATAAAAATTGGCCAAAGAGCGCAACAACATTCTATTAGACAACTGAAATTCCAGAGATTGATAATTAGCCACTAAACTACCTTGTAATAAATAGCTAGCAGGCACTATTTCCTCGTGATTTAATTTTTTAAATAACTTGGCTAATAACTCCGTCATATCCAAACGGGAATTAAATTTTTCTAAATCGGCTAAATATTGAGAAAATTGATTAAAAAGCATAAACTTCCTTCAAGATATATTATGTCAAAACAGTCAGAAAAACCAAGTCAAATTTAAGAATTAATTGAGACTATAACTGACACCCTTAGTTACACCATGTTTTTTCACAACACCCTTGGCTATTAGATCTTTAAGATCTCGCAAAATAGTATCAACTGACACATTGGGTAACACTTTTTGGGCATCATCAGAAGTCATTGTTCCTTGATTTTGTAATAGCTCCAATATAATAATCTGTCTTTCCGATAAAGCTACTTGTTGCCCCAATTCACGTTTTAATTTTAAATCCTGAGATAGTTTGGCTACTTTTAATTTAACTTTATCAATTTCTAAAGCCAAACCATAAGCAAAATATTCTAACCAATAGGTTAAATCTTGTTGAGAATGTTGTTGTACAGACAAAAGAGCTTGATAATAAGCATCAACATCACTGTCAAAATATTCTTCAATAGAAAAAAATCGTTTAAAATCATAACCAGCCTCATAAAGTGCGAGAGTGGCAAAGGCTCGAGCTGTACGACCATTACCCTCAACATAGGGGTGAACATAAACCAATTGATAATGAATTATGGCCGCTCGCAAAATTGGATGAAGATTTTGACTTTCTTCATTTTTTATCCAAGCAAACAGGTCATCTAATAAAAACGGCACTTCTGCCGCTACTGGTGGACGAAAAACTACCTGACCATCTTTAGCTCCTCTCACAATCACCTGCTTGGTTCTTAAAGTAGCCACCTGTTCTTCATTGAGTAATTTATCCATCGTTAAACGATGTAATAAATTGAGAGTGCTTAAATTAAGTAACGAAGAGTCTTGGTCATGATGCTTTTGCAACAGCGGTTGTTGATCGATCCAGGCTAAAACATTCCGATAATTAATGACTTCTTGGATATCTCTTTCCCGAGCAATAATACCAGTTTGATCTAAAACCTCTTGAACATTCTCCATTTTTTTCAATGAAAGCACTTGATCAGCTTGAGTAGCACTTAAATCGTTACCCTCAATTTTGGTTCCATAATGCACACTCCGCGCTAATGCCTCATCTCGGAATTTTGCTTCCCAAGCTGGAACTAGAGGTGAATTGTCAATCACCGCCTTAGCCGATTCAACGGCAGCAATATAAGTTAATAAATTATTGCTAATTTTAAAATTGGGATGGTACATTAAAGTCATATTTTGGCACAGTTTGATAGCTAAAACAAGAGTTATTTTTGCAAATTGTGCAAGTTTAGTAAAAAATTGACTAGCTGAAATCAAAAAATGGAGCTCGAATTCAAACTAGGCAAAACAAGACTTTTAAAAACATAGTAAAATAAGCCTGTGATTAAAAACCAAGAACAAAGGCTGCTAACTCAAAAATTAATCGATCGAGCTTTTCAAGATTTGAAAATTGCCAAAAAAGACTCTCATAAAGGTCAAAATGGCAAATTATTAATCATCGGTGGTTCGCAACTTTTCCATGCTGCTAGTAAATGGAGTTTAGATATTGCTAGCAAAATTGTGGACATGGTTTTTTATAGCTCAGTACCAAGTAATAACCAGCTCATTAAAAAATGGCAACAAGGTGAATTTGATCAACGACTTAACCAAAAAGCTAAAAGTCATTTTTGGCAGGGAATTGTGATTGATCGTAGCCAAATCAAATCATATCTAAAAGAGGCTGACTGTGTTTTATTAGGACCGGGCATGGAAAGGACTAGCTATACAACTAAATTAAGCAATCGTTTATTAAAAAAATATCCAGAAAAAAAATGGGTAATTGATGCCGGTGCCCTGCAAATGATTAATCCTCAATTGCTTAATCACAATTGCATCATCACCCCCCATCAGCAAGAAATTGAAATTTTAAGTCAAAAAGATAAAAATTTTGACCCAAACAACTATCAGGCTCTGCCTACTTGTTTACTGAAAGGAACAATTGATCAAATCTTTGCCAGTCACAACGATTCTCAAACCACACATCACCAAATAATTAGTATTGAAGGTGGTAATGCTGGTATGACCAAGGGAGGCACGGGCGATGTGTTAGCTGGTTTATTGGCAGCCCTCTATTGCAAAAATCAGGCTTTAACCAGTAGTCTGATCGCAAGTTACATCAATAAACAAGCTGGCGATGCACTTTATGAAAAAGTTGGACCTTATTTTAATAGCAGCGATTTAGTGGAAAAAATTCCTCAGGTGTTATGGCAAGCAATTCAAGAGAGAACTTGAAAATTTGCAAAAACTCAGTAAAATGGTCAAGTTTGGCGTAAGTCAAAATTCAATAAATTGCTTGGTATTTTTTTAATTATTGTAATCAAGATGAATCAAAAAGAACAACACCCTTTATTTCCCATTAATAAATCTCAGCCCGACAATGGTGATAAACAAAAAGTATTCGAAAAATTGATCAGTAACTTGACAATTATTAATCAATACCAAGATTTATCACTTGCAGAATTTAAAACAATGATTAATGAATTGGATTCTGAAGAAAAAGTTAATAAAGACTTATTGATGATCATTGATTACTTATTACAATTAACATCATCAATTGGAATATGTCAAAAAATGACACCTGGAAGTGAATTTTATAACTATCATCGCAAAATAATAGACTGTTTAAATAGCTTTCTGACAAAACACACTTGGTTTAATGAACTAAAAGAGAAAGATAACCGTTTTTCTTTTTCGGAAACAAAAAAAAATAAATCAAACTCAAACGCGAATAATACTTTGTTAAGTTAAGTTAATTTAATAACTTTACTTTGCTGAATATGCTCTTGTAATTCTCTTGCTAAATTTTCATCCGCAGTAGTTAATACCACTTGATAATTGTCTAATAAAGTCAAAACCATGGCTTTGCTGTCCTCGTCCAATTCAGACATAATATCGTCTAGAAGTAATAATGGCTGATAATCAATGCAACTATGTAAAAATTGCAATTCAGCAATTTTTAACCAAAGCACACCCAATCGCTGTTGTCCACGAGAGCCATATGCTAACAAACTTAAATCCTCGATGCCCTTTTCAGGCAAAGAAAATTTCACTAGAAAATCATCTTTATGAGGACCAATGAGTGTGTGACCAGCGGCAATTTCTTTATTATCATATTTTTTTAAACGATCTTCACTAATCAAAGAAGGTAAATATTCAATATTTAATTCAAAAGGAAAAATTACTTCTCTAACAAAGTCCATAAAACGATTACGCTCTTGTTGTAAAAATTCGCCATGTTTCACTAAATTTAAATTCCAAAAAGATAAAATATTTTTATCTTCTTCACCTTCTCGCACTTTTTGTAGTAACAAATTACGACGCTTCAGTGTTTGTTCATATTGTCGCAAAGCACGTTGATATTCCCAATTTAACATGGATAAAGTTTGGTCTAAAAACAGGCGGCGGCGGCGGGGACTACCCTCCACTAAACGCAAGTCTTCCGGACGAAACACCACCACCGACAAATTTTTGATAAAATCAACGCGCCGCCGCCTCACATCGTTCACACTAAACAAGCGATACTGACTTTTCTTACCAGCCACCATTCCTCTAGTTAATGTCACCTCTAATTTCAAATTTTCTTTTGCAGAAAAATCTTTAGCGTGATTTATTTCAAAAAGAGCTTGGACTCTACTCAGCTCTGCTTCTAAACGGATCATTTCTTCAATACGTGTGGCTCGAAAACTATCACTACTAGCTAAAAGATTAATGGCTTCAATAATAGAAGTTTTGCCACTTCCATTTTCACCGATAAAAATAGTGGTCTGAGCAAAATCCCAATGTTGATTAGTAAAATTTCGAAAATTCTGTAAAGCTAATTTACGCAGTAACATAACTCACCGTCATTTTACAACTAACTACGAAAAGCACGTCTAAATCGCCAAAAAAGATAAATTAATAAAATCTGCCAAAACAAAAAGAAAAAGAAAAAAGATCTGTAAATCAACCTAAAGATTAATGAGCTATCATAAAATAATGCCAATAACCACCAAGCAAATAATAGATAAAAAATACTAGCTAACAGGGTTGGTAAAAACATCAAAGGCACAAAAACCTCATCTCTCACTAAATTTTGCATGCTTTGGTAAGGGTGTAAAAATAAACCTAAAATAATTTGACCCAAAGAATAAACTAATGATTCAAAGATAGATAACTTATCCATTGCGTCCTTGATAAAAAAACAGCTCCCAAAGCAGAGAACTTAATAAAGCTAGAGATAATAGTATTTGCCAGGTATGAGTAGCTAGCAAATTAGCTATAACACTAAAACGATCCGGAATAAATTTTTCCTTTTTGAGAGAACTAATCAATTTAGCTTCGGCTTTTAACTTGTTTAAAAATTCTCGATTGTTGTTTGGCATATTTTTCAATTAAACTAGCTGACCAATCATAAGCGACCAAACATTATTCAGTCAGTTGATCAATATTAAGCCATAATAAACGAAATTCTTTCCTCGCTCGAAATAATTCTGATTCAATAGCTTTTTCACTGCGACCCAATTCCTGGGCCAATTCTTTAACTCTCTTTTGATCAACATATTTCCTCATTAATAACTCTCTCGATCGATCCGCCATTTTCTTTAAAACCAACTTCACCATCTGAGCAGTCTCATGAGCATCTTTATATTCATGTTCTAATAAAAATTCTGATAAAGGAATAGTCTGAATAAATTTTTTTGCATAGCGTTTGCGATAAAAATCATTAATTTCATGGCGCAAAATACTTTGCATATAAGTTAATAAAGAGCTCTGACCTTTAAACAAATTGATACTGCGCAAACAGTTAATGAAAGTTTCTTGCACAATTTCTTCTGCAACTAAATGACTAGGCAATTTTTGGAGAGCTAAATTAAGTAATTTTTTATAATAATTTTTAAACCAATATTCTATTGCCAATTCATGACCATTTTTGATGGCTTCAACCAAAACCCGTTCGTCTGTAAAACCCAAAAATCTTTTCATAAGCAAACTACCCTATCATATCAGAAAATTTTATTTTATAATTGCTGTTGATGAAAAAGACAGCAATTTTGTTTCTTCTGGTTTTGTCTATGTTTGTTTCTCAGTTGTTGTTTCCCCAAATAGCATTTTTTAATTCTCATGCTGTTTACGCTGACACTCAAGATGTTGAAATTGATCTCACTCAATATTTGGTGTTAAGTGACGGCCAAAAGGTGAGCGATGTTTTTAATACTCCATCAAGCATGATTAATTTATTGGTCAAGGTTGTATTTGTTGGTGTTGGTTTGATTTTGCTAGTCCTCATTGTTATTTCTGGTTTATCAATGATTGCTGGAGGCACATCCGATAATAAAGAAAAAGCTAAAAGCACAATGACATCAGCTCTAATGGGTTTTTTAATTATCTTTGCTGCTTACTGGATTATGCAAATTATTAAAATATTTACTGGAGCAGATATTGGCTTTTAAAAAAGAGCTAGGTATAATGAACTTTTGAAATGAAAAAAATTATTTTAATTTTATTATTTGTTTTTTCTTTAGTCTTTAGTTTGGGAATGAAAACAGTTAACGCAGCCGAATATGGAGGTAAGTGTGATGGTGACTCAGATTGTACTACTGGCTTGTGTCGAACTACTGGATATTGTGGTTGTGCCAGCGATGCCCATTGCTATTCAGGTTCCTTTTGCAACGCCAATAATCTCTGTCAAGTAGGCTCACCCACTTCTACGCCGACCACGCCTGATGAAATTTTCGGCGAGATTCAAGCGCCTCCAGGAGTTGCCGAATTTAATGCACAAGCTGATGGAGGGATAGGGATTATCGTATTCTTTTCTAACCTAATTAAGTTGATTGCCGTGGTAGCTGGCTTATGGACCATGCTTAATTTTATTCTCGCGGGATTCACCTATGTGACTGCGGGTGATAACTCCAGTGCCATAGAAAAAATTGGCACTAAACTCACTATGAGTGTGGTGGGTTTGGGTATCATTGTTGCTTCCTACACTATTGCGGCCCTAATCGGTTTAATTCTCTTTGGAGATGCTACTTTTATTATTAATCCACAAATACCAACTCCAATTATTTAACTTATAAAATTATGTCAAAAATACATCATCTTTTAGCCCAAAGCGTAGATTTAGGCTCTTTGCAACCTGTCACCGAAGCTCGTCAACCGGAAAATTTAGAAAGTGACAGTGTGCTGTCTACCGTAGAACTGTGGATCAGCGATATTATTGGTGTTATCACTGTTTTAGGTACCTTATTTTTTATTGTTTATGCTTTTATTGCAGCTTTTAATTGGATTACCGCAGCTGGAGATAAGAGTAAAATTGAAAAAGCTAAAGATCGTTTGGTTTGGAGCACCCTCGGTCTAATTTTAATTGTAGCCAGTTACGCTATTATTGGTCTGATTGGTGGTATTATTGGTTTGGAGTTACTACAACCAGCAGAAATGATTCGCCAGGTAATTCCAACTAGCAACCCATAAATATAAATTATTAAAATTAATAAGAATCCAAATGAAAAAAATTATTTTCTAT
>CAYSMC010000016.1:0-30954 GCA_964432115.1 uncultured Pseudomonadales bacterium
AAGCCATAGTGAAGCGAGAAGTGGGTACAGTTTTGCTTTGAGCATAAAGCATAGCATTATCACCCCAAATAAAAATTTTCTCCAAACCCAATTCCTCAATTAAAGTAGCTAATTGTTGGTTATCTTTCATTAAATTATTAAAGGAATAATCATATTCTGTTTTGCTAATTTGCCCACTGGCCATTCGCCAAAATTGACTATAGTATTTTATTGTTGAATAGGGTTTGAAATTTAATGTTAACATAATAAAAATAGTTAAAAAGATTAATGCTAAACCAGCAACAATGCTCTTGTAATATTTTGCGATGCTTTTTTTCCGAGTTAAGTGACTGCCGATTTCGACTAGTAACAAAGAGAGTGGTGGCACCATTTGAATGAAATAATGAGGATAAGGACGATTGGAAAGTAAAACTGCATAAAGTGTTGCCACAAACCAAATACTTATAAATTGAAAACGCCGATTTAATTCTTTAATATTGAGAGTGATTAGTAACAAGAAAGAGAAAAAATAAATAGTTTTTCCCAAAAGAGAAAAAGAGAAATCCATAAACGCTGAATTTAAACTTGGGCTCCAAGACTGACTGTAGCGCAAGTTATATAAAAGGCCGTAATCCAAATAATCTTTTCCTGAGCCAATGGCCTGATAATAAATAATAGACAACAAAATTGGTATCACTATACCCGCCGAAAAAGATAAAAATCTCCACAATAATTGATTGAAAGTCTTTTTCCAATCGTTAAATTTATTATCGATTTTGAGGATATCCAATAACAGCAGTAGCGCAAATATGGCAAAAAAAGGCACTAGATCTAGTAAAGCTGGAACTTTGGTTAAAATTCCCAGAGAAAAAAGAGTGCCCGATCCAAACAACAACAACAATTCTCTTGATTTCTTTTTAGGCCAGGTAACCGTTTTAGCAAAAAAGTTTTGCCAAATTTTAGTCTGAGTAAATAGAAAACTCGCCAACATTACAAATCCTAAAACAAATAATTCACCATTGGGAATATTGCCTTCAAGCCAAGGCAAAGTGCTAAGCAAGACCATAATAATGGTGGCAATAAAGCTTGGCATTTCTTTTTTAAATAATTTTTTAGCAAACAGGTAAAAGAAAATGGTGGCCATAATTATCCATAGCAAATTTAATAAGCGAAAATAAAATTGATTGGGTACTCTAGCAAACTGATAAATTAATGGAGTTTTATGGTCAATAATGGTGGTATAAAGTTTGCCACCTTTATTTAATGCATTACCTACGGCTAAATAAATAGCTTCATCTCCATACCAGTAGGGTTCAAAAAAGTTCGGTATTCTGAGTATCACCAATAAAAATAAACTAAGAAATAAAGTTGTTTGCCGATCAAGAAAACTATCAATTTTTTTTAAGGTTTTTTTCACAGACATAGTGTTCATTTTATCTGGAAAAAAGCTAGTAGTGCAAGTAGCACTTTACTTTATTTATTTTTTTGAGGATTAGCAACTTTTTCAGTGACGCGATATTCCATGTATTTGCCAAACATTAATCGAGTATGGGCATCCATTCCTGGTAAAGCACTAAAAAAGAATCCAACAACTGGAATTAATAAAAATTCTAGCGGTTGACTAATATAAGACCACAAATTCTTTTTTGGCCGAGGTGGTCGATTTTTAGCGTCAATAATAAAAATAGACAACATCGAGATCATGGAGATCGTTAATAGGGTTGAAGACACCTGAGGTAAAGTTTTGCCAATAATAGTTCGACTAAATTGTTCGTTGAGGAGCGGTGGCAACATGGCTGAGACGGTGATGGCAAACCAATTGACCGGCCATAAAAAATGATCTTCAATGACTTTTAAAACTCGCAGAGTTTTATCAATAAAGGGTGTCTTATCGTTGAGAACATAGTGGCGAATAATATAAGCATCGTCACTAACTCCCCAAGCCCAACGTTTAATTTGTTCATATTGATTGCGCATGCTACTCCAAAAACCCGTTGATTGAGCAGCATCTGCATAAATGGGTAAGAAAATTGGTTCGACTTCAAAATCGCCATCTTTAGCAAAGTAGGACTTAAAAAAGAGACGATAATCTTCGGGAATGACGTCAGTGTCCCAATAACCAATATCTTCGATGTGTTTTAAAGAAACTGAGTAAGTTGAAAAGTTGATTAGACGATCACGTCTGGCTAAAATGTAAATTTGTGTTACAGATTGTGTAGCAGCCAAGACGCGAATCGGTGCTGGCACTTGCCAAATATTATTATAAAAACAAATTCCTGCTTGCCAGCTTTTGTTGTAAGGTTTTTTACTAGTTAAAAAACTGTGAGTTAAATAAGAAAAATAATAAGGATGTAGAACTGCATCGGCGTCTTCACTAGTAATAGTAATATTTTCCAGTGGTATACCCGCTTGATCTACCAACAATTTTTTAGCCCTTTTTGCGCCCCAGGCTGTATTAGATGATTTGCCTTTAATTTCTCCCAGAATATCGGGATGTTTAGTCGACCACAAGTGACCAAACACTTTGCCGAATTTTTTTTGTAAAAATTCAGCCTTTCTATCAGCTTCATTACCCTCTCTTTCTTCAAAAGATAACATAATATGAATGTTTTTACGTGGAAAACTTTGTTTGTTTAAACCAGCCAGGGTGTTTTCTAAAGTAGTCAATGGTTCTTGGAAAGTTGGAATGACAATTAGATGGTGGATGGTTTGCCAGCGCTTAGGAAATTGTTTTTTGAGTTGAGGTAGAATATCGTTTTGAGAATTTTTTCTGACTTTATGTTGAGCGATGCCGGCAAAAATAGCTAGATTGATTGATCTATATAGCCAATAAACTGCGAAAATAATCACATAATAGGCAACAAATTTAGGAACAAGAAAAGAACCCCAAATAGGAAATAAAATCAAAAACCAAGAAGTAAACCCAGGCAAAATTTCTAGAGCTCTTTTGGTGCGAATGGGGTGGCGACGAAAGTAACGTTTAATCATTTTGAATTTTATTAGTTATTTTTTAAATTAAAAGCCGCTAACGAATTATTATAGATATCTTCTAAGTCGGCTTGTAAATTTTCTTGAGCAAAATTAGCCAATTCAGCAATCATCTTTGGTTGACAAATTTGTCCACGATAAGGGTTGGGTGCTAAATAAGGGGCATCGGTTTCCAACAAAATTTTTTCTGGAGACTGTTTTTGAATCATCAGAAAAAGTTCTCGCAGATAATCAGCGTTTTTAAAAGTTAAATTGCCATCAAAACCAAAATAACTATTATTGATGGTCATCGCCCGTTTAACATAAGTTAATGGTCCAGACACGCAATGAAAAATAATATTTTGTTTGGCTGACCAATATTTATTTAGGAGCTCCAAAATGCGCCAATAAGCTTCCTCATTTTGGTCACGAGCGTGAACAATTAAAGTCAATTGTTGTTGATCAGCTAATTGCATTTGTTTAATAAATAAATCTTCTTGGGCTTTTTTGAATTTTTTAATTTTGTCCGGATTATCTTGTTTAACAAAATGAAAGTAGTCTAAACCAGTTTCACCAATGGCTATGACAGCCGGGTCTTGGCTTAAATTTTCAATCTCTTTGATAGCTGACTCAAGTTCTATTTTTTCTACTCGAAGAGGATGAACGGCAACACTGGCATATAAATTATCTTCTTGCTTGGCAATTTTAACAGCCAAACGACTACTACTTAAACCTGCTCCCGGAATCAAGGTTTTTTTAATATCGTTTTTTTGAGCTGCTAGCCAATGGTCTTGCCAATTTTGCCGCAAGATTGGATTTTTATCATCAATTTTAAAATACAAAGGTTGACCACTATAAAGTGGTTCAAGATTGTAATGACAATGTGTATCAAAAATTGGCACAATTAATTTTCTAAAATTTATTCAATTCTTTTAAATAAACCTTCGGTAAAAGGATTAATATTTTTTTGATTAAATTTTTTCTCAATAAGACTAGCTGTCTTTGGCATAAAGATTTGTAAAGCCTGATTAATATCTAATAAAGCATGAATAGCTTTGGTCAACACTTCCTGCTGGTTATTATTTTCTTTCAACCAGGGTTTTTCTAAAGCTAAATATTGATCTAATTGACTCAGGCTTTCATCGAGAAAGTTTAAAGCTTGAGTTAAATCATAATCATTCAGGTGTTTTTGAAATTCTGTAGAAGCTCGAGCTCGATAATCAATCGATATTTTTTGTAAATTGGCCATTTTAGCTAAACGCGAACACAAATTACCTAAACCATTAGCTAAATAAGCGTTGTAACTAGTGTCAAATTTTTGCCAACTAACATCTATATCTTCACCAAAAGCACCTAGTTTGATGAGTAAATAGCGACTGGCATCAATTCCGTAGCGTTTAACCATTTCTTTAGGTTTGATGACATTGCCCAGCGATTTACTCATTTTTTGACCATCAACCCCGATAAAGCCATTGATTAAGATTTGTTTAGAATTAGTTAAACCAGCGGACATTAACATAGCTTGCCACATAGCTGCTTGTTGTCGTAAATTGTCTTTGCCAGCGACTTGAACAGCTGGCCAAAAATTTTGAAAATCAGTGGTGTTTTCTGGCCAACCGAGAGTTGAAATGTAATTAACTAGAGCATCAAACCAGACGTACATGACGTGTTCATCATCGTCAGGGACAGCTACTCCCCATGGCATATGTTTTTTTAATCGAGAAATACTAAAATCTTCTAGACCGGTGCTGACAAAAGCCTTGATCTCATTAAATCTACTAACCGGTTTAACAAAATTTGTTTGTGATTCATACAGTTTGAGCAAATCTTTTTGATAACGACTAAATCTAAAAAAATAATTTTCTTCTTCTCGGAGTTCCAATTCTTGATTGGGGTGTAGTGGACAGTGATTGTTAACTAATTCACTAGCTGTTTTAGCTAATTCACAACCTACACAATATTTAACCGCATAATTGGCCTTGTAAATATCGCCGTTAGCTTGACAGCGACGCCAAAATTCTTGAGCTGCGGCTTGATGTTTAGCATTGGTGGTACGAATAAAATGAGTATTACTTAAATTTAATTCACTTTGCAGGTTTTGAAACTTTTTTACCCAGCGGTCACAATATTCTTGAGGACTGAGTTGAACAGCTTGCGCTTGAGTGGCAATTTTTTGGCCATGTTCATCGGTACCGGTATTAAAAATTACTTGATGGTGGAGAATTTCTCGATGATATCTTGCTATTACGTCGGCCTCAATAATTTCTAAAGCGAAGCCGATGTGAGGCGAAGCGTTTACATAAGGCAAGGTGGTGGTAATATAAAAATTTTCACTCATAAAGCCTCTCATTATAGCAGTCTTTTCTCGATCTGGTTAATGATTAACCAGACAAGAGGAGCTATCATTAAAATGAAGATTAAATAATAGTTAAAATTCAGATTTTGTAAATGAAAAAACAACGTAATTAACAAATCAAAAACCAAACAAAAAACTAAACGCTGATTAATTAAAATGAATTTTAACAAAAAGAAAACAGCCAAAAACACTAATACTAAAAAAGGTAAATAAGAATTGGGAAAAATGACATTCATTACTTCAATTGGTGAAAAATAAAGCATTAACAATGATAATAAAAAGAAAAAAAGAACACTCCACAATAGATTAATAAGAGAATGTTTTTTTTGTATTTTTTTAACTCGTTCTTTTTTTAAACGAGTTTGACCGGTTTTTAAGCGCGAGCGTCCGCGCAGTGCTTTTTGAGCTTGGGTACTTTCCATACTTCTAGTATACTTAAAGAATATGAATCTTGTCATCATGATTTCTTTGGCTTTATTAATATTATTGGTTTCTTTTCTTTTATATTTTTTACTTAAAAAATCACAAAATAGCGCTGAAGATGAAAAAGTTTTAGACGAAAAACTAGAATCAACTATTAATAAAGTGTTTGGGATGACCGCTAATAAGATTGCTTTGCAAAGCAAAAACATTTTGCAAAGTGAACAGGATTTATTAAAAACTGATCTTAGTAACAAACAAGCCATTATTGAAAAATTAGTGAAACAACTAAAAGAAGATTTAGATCAGCGTCAGACAGAAATTAGAGAAATTGAAAAAAAACAAATTGATAAAATTAGCCGAGTAGCCACCGCCATTGAAGATCATCGAACTTTAACTAAAGATTTAAAGGTTTCCACCGAAAAATTAGCTAAAATTTTAGATAACAACCAAACACGTGGAGCTTGGGGAGAGCGGATTATTGAGGATCTATTAACGGCCAATGGCTTACAAGAAGGTGTTCATTATGTTCGACAAGTAAAACAGGGTTCTTCAAATTTAATACCAGATATTACACTTTTGCTTCCTGACAAACGTAATGTGGCTGTGGATGTAAAATTTCCCTATCAAGAAATTCAAAAGATGTCTAATACGGAAAACAAAGCTGAGAAAAAAAGTCATTTACAACAATTTGCAAGGGATTTAAAAATTAAGGTTAATAAAGTAGCTGAATATATTTCCCCGGAAAATGACACACTAGATTATGCCATCCTTTTTGTGCCAAATGAGATGATCTTTTCTTTTATTAATCAAAAACTTCCAGAAATTATTGATGAAGCTTTAGCAAAAAAAGTGATTTTATGTTCACCCTTTAGTTTTTTAGTAGTGGCCAGAACAGTGATGGAGAGCTACCGCAATTTTATGGTTGGTAAAAAAATTCAAGAAGTGATTAAACAAGTCGAGGCTTTTAGTAGCGAATGGGTTAAGTTTGATCAAGAATTTCAGAAATTTGGCAAAAGCATTGAGGGTTTACAAAAAAACTTTGATACTCTGAGCATCACTCGAAAAAAGCAAATGGAAAGAAGAATTAATAAAATCGAAGAATATCGTTCTGGTTCTGGAAAATTATTATCTGATGCGAAAAATAGTTAATTTCAATTTATTTAGCAAAAGCTTCGATTTAGCTTTATAATAAAACAGTTTATGTCAAAATCAACTTTAGCCCGAATTGCTGTGATAGACAGTCAAAAAAAAATAGAAGAAACCATTAAATTAGCTGGTTGGGTAGCCAACAAGCGCGATCATGGTAAAGTTACTTTTATTGATTTACGTGATGAAACTGGACTTATTCAGTGTGTGGGTATAAACAATAAGTTAAAAGATTTAACGATTGAATCGGTAGTAGAAGTTGTTGGTAAAATTCAGAAGAGACCAGAGAATTTAATTAATAAAGACATGATCACCGGTCAGATAGAGTTATTTGTTGAAGATTATCAAATTTTAAATAAAAGTGTTGAATTACCTATAAATGTTGATGGAGATGGCTTGGAAATTAATGAGGAAGTGCGTTTACAGTACCGTTATTTGGATTTAAGACGTCAGCGCTTGCAAAACAATTTACGCTTAAGATCTAAATTAATTAACAGCTTGCGACAAGAACTTTTAGATCAAGACTTTGTTGAAATTGAGACGCCGATGCTCACCAAATCGACCAAAGAAGGAGCTAGAGATTTTATTGTGCCCTCTCGTTTTCATCCTGGAAAATTTTATGCTTTACCCCAAAGTCCACAACAATATAAGCAATTATTAATGACAGCTGGTTTTGAGAAATATTTTCAATTTGCTCGCTGTATTCGTGATGAAGATCTACGAGCAGATCGAGGTTTTGAATTTACCCAGTTAGACATCGAGATGAGTTTTGTTGATCAGTCAGATATTATGCAATTTTTAGAAAATTTAGTTAAAAAAACTTGTCAGCAACTCCACGTTAAGATTAAAGATCAACAATTTCCGGTGATTAGCTATCAGGAAGCCATGACAAAATATGGTGCTGATCGATTTGATTTACGCACTCAGCAAGACAAAGATCAAGGTTTGTTGGCTTTTGCCTGGGTAGTTAAATTTCCTTTTTTCAAAAAAGTTGATAAAACAGATCGAGCTGAAGTATTGGATAGCAAGAGTGCTTGGACATTTACCCATAATCCCTTTTCCAATCCTATTCCCGAACACATTGATAATCATTTAGCAGGAGAAAAAATAGAACAAATTATTGCTAGTCAGTATGACTTGGTCTGTAATGGATATGAGGTGGGGGGTGGTAGTTTGCGCGCCCATCGACCAGAAATTTTACGTGCTACTTTTAAAATTATGGGTTATAACGATGCTGAGATCGAAGCCAGTGTTGGTCACATGTTGAAGGCTTTTGAGTTGGGCACACCTCCTCATGGAGGGGTTGCTTTTGGCATTGATCGATTATTAATGTTGATGACAGGTGAAGAAAATTTACGAGAAACCATGGCTTTTCCAATGACTGCTAGTGGTCGAACCAGTGTCATGGACGCGCCTAGCACCGTTAGTAAAGAACAATTGACGGAACTAAAATTGAGCGTGACAGCAGATAAAAAATCGAGTTAGAATTGAAAAGTGAAGAATTTATCTTGGCGAATAGTTTTATTGTGTTTAATTATTTTATCTTTTTTATTAACGATTATCCTTATTTTGTATCCAGAGCAAAAAATCGAAAAACAAGCTTTATATCTGAGACCCTTAGATCTATTGGCTGTTTATAAAAATCCAGATATTAATCAAGACCATTTTTGGGAAGATTTAACGTTGACTGCTGAAAGTGTTTATGCTTTTGATTTGGGAAGTGCTACTTTGCTTTATGAAAAAAATTCTCGAGCCAAATTGTATCCAGCTTCTACAATCAAAATGCTAACAGCCCTAGTAGCAGTCGAATATTATCAACTGGAGGACATACTCAGTATTGATTCAGAATTCGAAATTATAGGGAATAAGATTAATCTCCAACCTGGAGACCAACTACGAGTTAGAGATTTGTTGGCTGCATTATTATTAAGCTCTGCCAATGATAGTGCCTATCTTTTAGCCAATAATTATCAAGGTGGTTTAATTGCTTTTGTTGAAGCGATGAATAACAAAGCTCGAGAATTAAATTTGGTTGATAGTCAGTTTTTAAATCCTGCTGGTCTAGATGAAGTCGGTCAATTAAGTAGTGCCCGGGATCTTAATATTTTGGCTAGAGAATTATTAAAAAATGACTTTTTACGAGAATTAGTAGCCACCCCTTATTTAGAAATTAAAACTATTGATAATGGTGACAATAATCGACCGATCACCATCTATCAATTGTTTAACACCAATCAGCTATTAGGGACATTGGGCGGCGTAAGAGGAGTGAAAACGGGCACTACAGATCGCGCTGGACAGGTTTTAGTGAGTTTAGTTGAGCGTAATGGTAGACAAATTTTAATTAGTTTAATGAATAGCCAAGATCGTTATAGTGATACTGAAAAATTATTAGCTTGGATTTTTAATACTTATCAATTTGTTAGTCCTGAAGAAAGTTTGCTAAATATTAAATTTTAAAAGCTTGAATAGTCTGGATCAAGCCATTATACTAGTAGGCAGATTTATATGAGTAATCAGAGAACTGTTGGAAAAAATACTAGCAGCGAACCAACACTTAGCAATATTAATTATTTTAGTCGAGTAGGCTTAAAATTTTTACTTATTGCTTTAGTGGCTTTAATGCTAGGTAGAATTTTATGGAATGTTTTTGTTAATTATTGGCAAAAAAATCATCCAGCAGAACCCCCAGCGCCTACTGTGGGTTTTGGTATTTTGCCGAGATTAAATTTTCCTATACAAGAAGATGAACAGAAACCAAAAGAATATATTTTAGAAATGGCAGGAAACTTGACCGATCCAGTTGAACAAATTAAAGTTTATTTTATGCCCAAACCAGCAGTTAGTTTATTATCTGATCAGAAAGTTAAAGAAATTGCTGCTAAATATGGTTTTATTTTTGCACCAGAGATAATTTCCAACGAACTTTATCGGTTTACCAAATCTCAACCTTTGGATATGAGTATGGAAATCGATGCTACTTTTTTAAATTTTTCTATTAGTAGTAATTATTTGGCTAAACCAGAATTATTAATTACTGACAACAACCGACGCTTGCCGGAAGAGTTTGAAGCAGTTGATAGAGTTAAGGACTTTTTAACTATCGGTGGTTTGATGCCAAAAGATGTGGCGACTAGTGCTGGTGTAATTAATTATAAAAAATCTTTAGGTGGAGAGTTAAATCCTGCTCTTTCTTTGTCTGACGCTGACTTTGTGAAAGTTGATTTAAATCGGGTAGCTATTGATGACCTTTATCCTCTTTATACTCCTCAAGGCGAGAAAGGGATTATCTCGGCAATTATTAGCAGTGCTTTTACTGGTACCAACTCAATAGTAGAAATTGATTATCATTATCACGAAGTAGATTATCTAACTTTTGAAACTTATCCATTGAGAGGAGTAAAGTCGGCTTGGAAATTGGTCCAATCTGGAGAAGCTTATATTGCTGATGGTCAAGATTTAGAACGAGCAGTAGTGCGCAGTGTAGAATTAGCTTATTTTGATGATTTCCAGTACCAGGCTTTTTTACAACCAATTTATGTATTTAGCGGAGACGATAACTTTTTGGCATATGTCAGCGCTATTCATTCAAATTATTTAGAGAGAGAGTAATTATGCAACATAAGCAGTCGCCAGTTCGTACCAGAATGGCGCCCAGTCCTACCGGTGAGATGCACGTGGCTAGCATGGCTACTTTGTTAAAAAACTATGCTTATGCCAAAAAACATCATGGTCAATTTATTTTAAGAATTGAGGATACAGATAAAATTAGAGAAGTAGCCGATGGTGTAAAGCAGATTCAATCAATTATTAAACAATTTGGTTTGGACTGGGATGAAGGACCTGGAAAAAATGGCGATTATGGTCCGTATATTCAATCTCAACGGTTAAAAATTTACCAAGAAAAAGCCAAAGAATTGGTTAAAAAAGGCAAAGCTTATTATTGTTTTTGTTCAAAAGATCGCTTAGAAAAGGTTCGTCAAGAACAACAAGCTAAACATCAACCACCTCGTTATGATCAACATTGTCGTCATTTAAGTCAAGCTGAAGTAGAAAAAAGATTGGCTGCTAAAGAAAATTATGTAATTCGTTTAAAGGTTCCAGTCAATCAAAAAATTACTTTTACGGATTTATTGAGAGGTAAAATTAGTTTTAATTCCAGTCAAGTTGACGATCAGGTTTTATTGAAGTCTGATGGTTATCCCACATACCATTTGGCAGTAGTTGTTGACGATCACTTGATGAAAATAAGTCACGTGATGAGAGGAGAGGAATGGATTAGTTCTACGCCAAAACACGTTTTACTTTATCAAGCTTTTGATTGGTCCTTGCCTATTTTTGCCCATTTTCCTCTTTTCTTAAATCCCGATGGTAAAGGAAAAATGAGTAAACGCAAGGGCACAGTTTCCGCTCAATCCTTTTTGGATCGTGGCTATTTACCAGAGGCGCTACTTAATTTTTTAATGATTTTAGGTTGGTCACCTGAAGATCAAAAGGAAATAATGAGTTTAGACGAATACATCAAAGAATTTGATCCTAGTGATTTGAGCATGAATTCAGTGGTATTTGATGTTAAAAAACTAGATTGGCTTAATGGTATTTATATTAGACAGTTGGCTAGACAAGAATTGAAAAACCGCCTTGAAGCATTTATTCCTCAAGAATTCCCACAGGAAAAATTTGAGCAAATTCTCAATTTAGTTTATGAACGCTTGGTAACACTAGCAGATTTTGGAGAATTAACAGCTTTTTTCTATAAAGAAATTGATTATCCAACAGAACTATTATTTAAAAAGGCCAAAGATCAAACAGAATTACTGATGGAGCAAATTCAACAGACTCAGCTTGTGATTGAATCTCTAAGTGAGTTTAATGTAGCTAGTTTAGAAGAAAAAATTAGACAATTGCAGGAGAAACATGATTGGCGCAAAAGTCAATATTTTATGATGTTGCGCGTTGCTGTCACTGGTAGAACAGCTACTCCACCATTATTTGAAACAATGGTGGTTTTGGGTCAAGAATTAACGATGAAGAGACTTAATCTAGCCAGTCAGAAAATTGCAAAACATGAATAAAAAAAATATTACAAATCTAAAAAGTGGTTCTCAACAGCTAGCAACTAGTTTAGCTGTAGCTGGCCAAATGGCAATGATGAACCCTCAAATAGTCAATGAATTGTTGCCTGATAAAGCTGTTTATGCCAAAAATAATCAGGACGAGCACAATGACTTAGCTCTTGACTTATCTGCTACTGAATATCAAGAAATTATTGCCAAACTCAACTCTTATGTTAATGGACCAGCTGGCCATCTTGAAACTGACAGTCAACTATATTTGGAGCAACAATTAAGTTTAATTTTAGGTTTTGATGTTCGACATGAATTGGATGGCAAAAAATTAAATCACAGTATTGGAATTATGGGAGCTGAACAACACTTATTGCGCTATCCTGGTGATTCATTAGATCAACATGATGCTTATCGAGAAGCTGGCCTAGCACCTAAAAGAGGCGCTTTTTCTTGGTTTACAGAGGCTGGGGAATTGACTGAAGAAGCAATTTTAAAAGAAAAGTATTATTTTGCGGTGCAATTAATGTATCTACCCAATTGGAATCAAGATTACCCAGAATTAAAACCTTGGTACAAATACCGAAAAATGATTATGATTAATCCCAGCGAACAAATGGCTGTAGTAGGAGTGATAGCGGATGCTGGGCCGGCTGCTTGGGTACAAAAACAATTTGGAGGATCTCCAGAAGTGATTAGAGAAGGAAAGGTTTGGTCAAATAATAGTCGGGGTCGAGTAATTTTACTTTTTGTTGATGATCCAGCTGACAATATCCCTTTGGGTCCAATAGATATTAGTTTTACAGCTAGGATCTCTGCCTAATAAAAGACTATGATTAAATCTAATTTATATATTGGTTCTCGTTATTTGGTCAAGCGACGCCGATTGCGTGATACTGTCAAGCGCGTGTTAACTAAATATGGAATTGAACACGCTCAAGTAGATGTTTCTGTAGTGGGTAGTCGAAAAATTAAAAAACTCAACGAAGAAAAACTTGGTCATTCTGGTACAACCGATGTCTTATCTTTTCCTCAACATGATAAGGGTCAATTACAAGATGTGCCTCTACCAAACGATTTTGCTCCTCATTTGGGTGATGTTGTTATTAGTTTTCCAGAAGCAGTTAAAACCGCCCGTCGTTTTGGTCGATTAGTTGATGATCAAATTAATTTTTATTTAGAACATGGCTTAATGCATCTCTTAGGTTATCATCACGATGACCATTAAACTTTTTAATATGTTAAACTAAAACAAATATGGCATGGTACCGTCAATATCGTCCAAAAATCATTGCAGAGCTAGATATTGTTCAAGTGAGAGATAGTCTACAAGCAATGATGAAAGCTGGTAAAATTCCTCAATCTTTAATTTTTGCTGGACCAAAAGGAACAGGTAAAACCTCTGCTTCCAGAATTTTAGCTCTTTTATTGAATGATCCAAAAAATGAGGAATTGGTTGATCAACTATATTTTGGCCAAGATTCAAAGCAAAAAAAATCATTAACTTTTCAAGAGCCAGATCCTAACTCAAGTCTAGCTAACAAAGTTTATCAGGGTCAATCTTTTTTAGTTCATGAATTAGACGCAGCTAGCAATCGAGGTATTGATGACATTAGATTACTAAAAGAGAGAATCGCTTTACCTCCTCAAGGTGCCAAGATGGCTGTTTATATTTTGGACGAAGTGCACATGTTAACTACTGAGGCTTTTAATGCTTTTTTAAAGATTTTAGAAGAGCCACCACCTCACGTAGTGTTTATTTTAGCCACTACTGAATTACAAAAATTACCGGCGACAATAATTTCTCGTTGTACTTTGCTGAATTTTCATAAAGCTAATGAAGAAGAAATAGTTGCTTCATTGGAGAGAGTGTTGAAAGCTGAAAAAATTAAATATCAAAAAGAAGATTTATTCAAAATTGCTCATCGAGCTGATGGTAGTTTCCGTGATGCTGTGAAAAATTTAGAGCTAGCTTGTCAAAGTGGCCAACTTCAAATGGAGACACTCAATGCTTATTTGGGCCAAGATAATTTGACATATATTAAAGAGCTTTTATCTTTACTATTAGCCAAAGATGCTAAGGCAATTAGTTTAATTTTTGAAGAATTAAGGGCAAAAAATTACCAACAAAAGGATTTTTATAAAGATCTATTAGAGTTTTTACATGAAGATTTATTAATTAATTTGGGTATCAAAGAGGGTGAAGCTTTTACTGAAGCAAAAATTGATCAATTTTTGCTCAAAGAATTATGCACAATTAGTTTGCAACAAGAACTACCTATTAATTTTTTAGCTTTAGAATTAATTTTTTTGGCGATTATTGATCGCTCGAACGAACAGGGTAAAAAGCAGGATAACACTGATCAAAATAATCAAAGTTCTTCTTCATCAAAAAAAACAATTTTTAACAAAAGCAAAAAAAAAAGCCAGTTTGAATCAAAAAACATAAATAGCTTGAATGGTGAGCTTACAAAAGATGAAAAGCCAAGAAAAAAAATAAGTTCTTCATTGTCCGCTATTTCTCCAAGTGAATTATGGCAAAAACTTTTAGAATTTGTTGACAAAGAGAATTTTTCTCTATCAGCACTACTGAGAGCTTGCAGGTTGGAAGAAGTTATTAATGGGACGGCTCGCATTCTAGTTTTTTATGATTTCCATAAAGAACAATTAGAACAACAAAAATATCAAGTTTTATTAGACCAAAGCTGTCAACATCTATTGGGTGAAAAACTAGAGTTTGATTTTGTTTTAACTAAAGCACCTAAAGTGGAAGAAAGCGATTTGCTGGAGACAGCTAAAGATGTTTTGATATAATTCAATTTATAGTAATTATTAACAACTATTAAAAAAAGGAAAAATATGGCAGACAAAGCTGGTTTATTAGGACAATTGGGTGATCTTAATAAATTACGAAAACAGGCTAAACAAATGCAAAAAGACTTAGCCGCAGAGGAAATTGTAGTGGAAGAGGGAGACATTGTAGTCACTATTGCTGGTGATCAAAAAATCAAAGATGTTTCCGTTCAAGGGATTCATAGCGCCGATTTAGTTAATGCTCTCAACAAAGCTATTAAAAAATCTCAAGAAATCGCCGCAAAAAAACTGCAAACAATGACCGGTGGTTTGGGCGGAATGATGGGCAGATAGTTGCTTATGTACCTTCTCTTTGTTAGTCAAAATGCAGATAAAACTGCTGAGGCTCAAAGGATTTTTTTAAATTCTAATTATCAATTGCTTACTCTTAAGCAGACAGCACTACTTAAAAAGCTGGGTGTAAAAATTCCAGCTGGTTTGGAAGTTGCTGAAACCGGCAAAACACTTGAAGAAAATGCCTTAATTAAGGCTCGGGCTTTTCACCAATTAACTCAGCTACCTTGCATTGCTGACGATAGTGGTTTGTTTTTAGATGTCTTTCCTGATTTTCCTGGGGTTAATTCTAATCGGTGGTTTGTGAGTAGTAATCAAGGGCGAAATTTAGCTCTGCTTGAAAAATTAAAAAATCAGGATAATCGCCAAGCAAAATTTCAGACCGTTTTGTGTTTATATGCTTTTAAAAATGAAAAGCCCCTGTTTTTTAATGGAGAAATTAAAGGTCAGATTGCCAATAAACCAAGAGGTCAAGAAGGTTTTGGCTACGACCCGATTTTTATTCCCGATGGTTATCAAGAAAGTTTTGCTCAACTGGGTTTAACTGTCAAAAATAAAATTTCTCATCGAGCTCGAGCTTGGGCAAATTTAATTAATTATCTAGAACAAAATTAGGCAATGGTAATTTGTCTCTCTAAATAGACATCTTGAACAGCTCGAAGCAATTGGACACCTTCTTCCATGGGTCTTTTAAAAGCTTTTCTACCGAGTATTAATCCAGTACCACCAGCTCGTTTATTAATGACAGCACTTTTTACAGCGGCTTTTAGATCCTTCTTAAAGTTAGCTTCTGCGTCACTTTCTCCACCGGAATTGAGTAAGGGAATTTTGCCCGCATAACAATTTATGACTTGTAGGCGTAGCATATCAATTGGATTTTCAGTCGATAACGATTCGTACATTGAATCACTATATTTAGCGAATTTAAAATGTTTAAAAGCTCCATCTATGGTTGGCATTTTTTGTTTAATAATATCTGCGCCAATTGTTACTCCTAAGTAATTAGCTTGAGCAGTAATATCGGCACTAGAGTTATAATCAGCATCTTTGGTTTTCCAAGCACTGTTGCGCGGATAACACCACAGAATAGTAGCCATGCCGAGCTGATGAGCTTCATAAAAAGCCTGGGAAATTTCTTTGATTTGACGATTACTTTCGGCAGAACCGAAATAAATAGTAGCGCCAATCGCTACCGCGCCCAATTCATAAGCTTGTTTAACCTGTGCAAATAAGGTTTGATCCCATTTATTTGGATAAGTCAATAATTCATTGTGATTAATCTTGACAATAAAGGGAATTTTATCAGCATATTTCTTACTTAATAAAGCTAAAGCGCCAAGGCTTGAAGCAATGCCACTACTTTCTGCTTCAAGAGCTAATCTAATAATATTTTCTGTATCAAAATAACTTGGATTTTTATAAAAAGAAAAACTAGCAGTGTGTTCAATGCCTTGATCAACTGGCAAAATTGACAAATAACCGGTATTAGCCAAACGACCATGACCATAAATTCTTTCAAGATTTTCGAGAACTTCTTGACTACGATCAGATTGACTAAATATTTCTCTAATTTGATTGGGATTTACTTGATAAATCAGTTCTTTTGGTAAATTTTCACAACGATGAGCCAACAAATATTTGGCCTCTTGATCTAAGAGTTGAACAATATCTTCGTAAGTCATCTTTTATTTTGTTTTTTTTGTTTCTTTAGCAATAAACTCTGAACGAATTTCGTAAAGTAAATAGGCACCAATGATAGCTGCGATTATTGAGCTAATTAAATTACCCCAGCCCATAAATAATAAGACAAGACTTTGCAATATAGATAAAATAGTCACCCAAAAAAGCAACAGCCAACCCTCATACTTTTTATTCTTAAGAGGTTTGTAGGCTATTAAATACAGAACAGCTGACAAGATGCCAAAGCCAGCCATGACGTAATAATGAGTTCTATTAATTTGCATCCATTGTATGGCCCACATTTGGCTGCGATTATAAGCAAACAAACTCTGTAGTTGAGAAATAAGAGTCAGAATTCCACCAATCAGGACCAAGTAGGGTAAAATTTTTACAATATTAGTTACCCAATTTTTTGGTAAATGGGGTAAGTCTTTAAATAAAGATTCGCCCTTCTTAGCTAAGTTTTTAATCTGCTTGTTATAAAGAAAGCCAGTTGCTTTTTGCATAATAGTTCATTCTAACAAAATTTTTATTTTTTTAATAGTCAATAAATTGAGTAATCTATTGAAAAATGAAAAAAACTGATATGATAACAAACAGGATTTGACAACATGACTAATATTAAAAAAGATAAAAAAATTACAAAATTGTTGGCCAATAAAAAACTAAGAAGATGGTTTATAGCTTTGATTATTATTGTGCTTATGATTCTAATTTTTTGGAATCGCGGACGCAACAAACAAAGCGAATTTAGTGAATATCAACTCAGTCGTCAGGACATTAGTCAAACTTTAGTTTTATCGGGAATTTTAGATGCTAAAGAGCGAGTCTATTTAAATTTTTTAGCTGGGGGAAAATTAGTTTATCTAGGAGCTAAAGAAGGAGATTGGGTCAAAAAGTGGCAGACAATAGCGACTATCGATTATCAAGATTTACAAAAAAATTTAGAAAAAAATCTTAATTATTATGAAAATAGTCGTTTAGATTGGGATGCTCAACTTGAAGAAGATAAAGACCAGGTCTTAGATGATGATGAAACTCGGGCTCGGAAACAGGAGCAAAACCTTTTAGAGAATACGGTTTTAGATGTAGAATCAATCAGTGTCGCAGTTAATAATCGAGTGATGAGCGCTCCTTTTGCGGGAGTGTTATTAACTATCCCAACTCCAGTGATTGGAGTTACCCTATCTCCCAGTGATGTTTTTGAATTAGTTAATCCTCAGACTTTATTAGTCAGAGCAGAAGTTGATGAAATAGACTTATCACTACTAAGCATTGGTCAAAAAGCCAATTTAATTTTTGATTCTTATCCGGATGAAATCATTGATAGTGAAATAAGTTTTATTGCTCTTAAAAGTACAGCAGGTAGTACTGGAACTGTTTTTAAGCTTGAATTACCAATGCCAGGCATTGAAGATTTAAGTAAGTATCGGATTGGTATGAATGCTGATGTAGAAATTGAATTAGCTAAAAAGACCAACGTGTTGGTGGTGCCACTGGAAGCTATTAACAATCAAGATGGTCAAACCATGGTTAAAGTAAAAAGCCAAAATCGTCAGGGATATGAAGAAAAAGTGGTTGAGTTAGGTTTAGAAAGTGATGAAGCAGTTGAAGTTGTCAATGGTTTAAATGAAGGTGATGTCGTTCTTATTGAAAGTTAGGGTTAAATTATGGCTAAAACTAAATTAACAGTTAAAGCCATTTTAGAGCTGAAAAAAGTTTCTAAAATTTACAAGTTGGGTTTGCAACTCATTCCGGCATTAAATAAATTATCTCTCAGTGTGTGTGAGGGTGATTTTGTAGTTATTATGGGCGCATCTGGATCTGGTAAATCTACCTTATTACAGGTAGCTAGCATTTTATCTCAAGCTACAGAAGGAGAAATTTTTTTAAAAGGTAAAAATGTCACTGAGTATGATGAGGTTGAAAGGGCTCGGTTGCGCAACAAGGAAATTGGCTTTATTTTTCAACAGTTTAATTTGTTGGCGAAAACTTCAGCAATTGAACAAGTGGAATTACCGCTACTTTATGCCAAAGTAGCTGAGGAAGAGCGCAAAAAACGAGCTATTGCCATGTTAACAAAGTTGGGTCTAGGTGACCGTTTGTATAACAAACCGGGAGAGTTATCTGGAGGTCAACAACAGCGAGTGGCGATTGCTCGAGCCTTAGTCAATAACCCCAGTATTATTTTTGCTGATGAACCAACTGGTAATCTTGATTCTAAATCTGGAGGAGAAATTAAGAAAATTTTAACTCAATTAAACAAAGAAGGAAAAACTATTATTTTGGTCACTCACGATCCTAATGTGGCTAAAATTGCTAAACGTGAAATTTTTATCAAAGATGGACAAATTACTAAAGATCTTAGAATAGATGGTAAAAAATGTTATTAAATACTTTTAAAGTTGCTACTAGAGCCCTGTTAGTTAATAAAGGTCGGACTTTTTTGACCACTTTGGGCATTATTATTGGTGTTTTTTCAGTAGTGATGTTGACTGGTCTTGGTAGTGGTTTACAAGCTTATGTTGCCGAGCAGTTTGAGAGTTTGGGAGCTAATACTGTTTTTGTCTCGATTGGTCAAGTTTTTGATGAAGAAGGAGGATTTAATAGTGCTGGCATGGATCAATTCTTATCAGGCAAAAAATTTACTTTACGAGATATCGAACGAGTCAAAAGATTGAGAAACTACGTTGATGAAGTTACCTATTATTCAACCGGTATTGATAAAGCAGAATTTTTAGATAATGACACGAAGGTGACAATTTTAGGTACTTTAGCTAATTATCCTGAAGTAATTACTATAGACATGGCCAGCGGTCGGTTTTTTAATACTAATGAGGAGCGATCAGGAGAAAAAGTGGTAGTGTTGGGTAGTAATGTAGCATCGGAATTATTTGGGAGAATCGATCCAATTTCCAGAAAAGTACAAATTGGTAATCAGATTTTTACAGTAGTGGGGGTGGCTGCTGAACAGGGCGGTGGTTTTGGTGGTCCTAGTTTTGATGATTATGTTTATGCCCCTTATAGTTTAATTAGTAAAATTTACCAAGGAACAGAGTTAACTGAGTTTGCAGTCAAAATCAGAGATTCTGAACTAATTCCAGCAGCGATTACAGCTATTGAAACTGAACTAGAAAACAGCTTAGAAGAAGATGAATTTAGTGTTTTTGATCAATCCCAACTGTTAAGTACGATCAATAACATTTTATCGATGCTAACTATAGCGTTGGGTGGTATTGCCGCAATTTCTTTATTAGTTGGTGGGATTGGCATCATGAATATCATGTTGGTTTCAGTTTCAGAAAGAACTAGGGAAATTGGTTTGCGTAAAGCTTTGGGTGCAACACCCAATCAAATTTTAATTCAATTTTTAATTGAAGCATCGCTATTGTCAATTCTTGGCGGTTTAATTGGTCTGGCTTTAGCGGGACTAGGGACTTGGGCAATTCAATCAGTTTTTCCAGCGAAAGTTACCTTGACCGCAGTGCTTTTAGCATTTGGTGTGTCAACGGCAGTTGGTTTAATTTTTGGGGTAGCTCCAGCCAAAAGAGCTGCGAACTTATCACCAATTGAAGCTCTAAGATACGAATAACATTGTTAATATTTTTCGCTATTTTTAATTTAAATCTGTATACTAACAGTGATGTTTTTTAAGCAACTTTTTTCTTCAAAGAAAAGGATTATTTATTTCTTAATCGCCATAACTTTTTTAATTTATAGTTTGGCTTTGTTCAATGGTTTTGTTTGGGATGATGAAGAGCAGGTGGTTAATAATTCTGCAGTTTATTCATTGCGCAATATTCCCCAGCACTTTCTAGGTAGTACTTTTAACACTGGTGGAGCAGGAGGAAGCAGTGGTATTTATTATAAACCTTTGATGAGTACTAGTTTTACTATTTTGTATATCATTGGTGGTGGTCGGGCTTTTTTATTCCATTTATTTCAAATTATTTTACATACAGCCAATGTCGTGATGATTTTTTTATTATTTAAGCAAATTTTTAAAAAAAATGACTTAGCCACACTATTGGCTTTAGTTTTTGCTATTCATCCTTTTAATGTGGAAGCAGTGGTTTATATTTCTGCCCTACAAGATGTTCAATTTTTGTTTTTTGGTTTATTGTCACTAATTATTTTTATTTATCGTCAGCGATTGAAAAAAATCAATCCACTTTTTCTTTCTTCAATTTTTATTTTAGCTGCCATGCTTTCTAAAGAAACTGGATCATTATTTTTACTGATTTATCCATTATTTATTTTTATTTTTTATCCAAAATATTTTAAAAATAATTGGCAAAACTTACTTTTTTACTTGTTTGGAGCGCTAGTCCTCTATCTTTTTTTGCGTTTAGTTATTGCCCAAGTCAGCGTTAGTACTCAGGGTTTATCACCAATCACAAGAACTAGTAAACAAGTGATTTTATTAACAATTCCAAAAATTATTTTTTTCTATTTGATAACTTTTTTTTGGCCAAAAGATTTGTTGATTGCTCAACATTGGTTGGTTGAAAGCACGTCTTGGTCAGAATTTTATTGGCCTTTATTAATTATTATTACTTTCTTTAGTGCGAGTGTTTTTATAATAATCTATTTTTATAAAAACAAAAAAAATAAAGAATTTAAACAAACCTTATTTTTTTTGACATCGTTTTTAATTGGAATCATATTGCATTTACATATTATTCCGTTAGACATGACGGTTGCTGATCGCTGGTTTTACTTGCCGATGATTTTTCTTTTGGGTTTATTGGGAGTGCTGTTTTTGATATTGAATTCCATCAATTGGAAGCCATTTCTTAAGAAAATTATATTTGTTGTTGTTTTTGTTGTGTTTTTATTACTTGCTTGTCGAACTGTTCTGCGTGTTCTTAATTGGAAAAACGGTTTAACTTTGTTTAGTCACGATATTCAATATGTTAAAGGTTCTTTCGATTTGGAAAATAATACTGGTACTGAATTAGCTAGAGTGGATAGAAATGAAGAAGCTATGACTTACTTTTTGCGTTCAATAGAATTGCTCCCTGATTGGTGGACCAATTGGAATAACTTGGGAGCCATGTATCAACGACAAGGCAAGATTGAGGAGGCTAGACAAGCCTATCAACAAGCAGTTAACAATGGCAATTATCATTTGGCTTATGAGAATTTAGCCAGCCTATTAATGACGCATTATGAGTTAGAGGAAGCCTATCAATTTTTGCTTGAAGCGATAAAAAATTTTCCCTATAATTACCAACTACGCCTTCTACTAGCTATTGCAGAATATGAATTGGGTAATCAGATTGAAGCGCTCAGACAGGCTAATTATGCTTATCAGCTTTCACCTAATTCCGAATCGTTAGCATTAGTTCAATTAATTAAAAATAAAGAAGATTTATCACGATTTTAGGTTTATAGGACAGTTTTTTAAGTACTTTATATAACTTATTTGTTTGCATATTAAGCCTGTTTTTTGTTTACATCGAGTCTTTTTGGATGGGTTAACAATTTATTATAAATATTAAGAGCTTCTAAGACGTGATTTCTTAATCCACTCTCTGTAGAAAAGGTTTCAATGTTTGGAATTGGCTCGATAGCTGGTTCAATCCCAATACTACTGAGTACTCTTTCGTATAAATGACTATGTTTACTGTTAAGATTATCTAAATTGATCTGAAGTGCTTGTTGCCAACGTAGCATCTCTGGAGAAAAGGGCAATTTCAATTTATGCGAAAGGTTAGAAAAAATCTCATTTGGGTTATTTCTCATTTCGCTTGCCTCAACAATAACAAAATCAACTCCCCTGATTACACATTGTTCTATCTGCCAATTGATGAGTTCCCAGCCTGTTTCAATAAACGGGAAATCTATTGATTGCTTTGCTTGTATTCGTTTATCAATTCTTGACTTAATATTTAGTCTAGGGTCGCGTATGAGAAATATTAATGGGAGAGTTGCCAACGATATTAAATCACTAAAGTATTGACTAACCTGATAAGGCATCTCTTTTATAATTAACCCATTTCCCTTTGGTTGAGAAGAATACATCTCAACCAAGTCAATAGGATTTAGTAAATGACCTTGTGCGGTATCTGATGTGTCACCTTCGTAGTAAACAGTTTCATAAGGTTCGTGAGCATAGTATCGAAAATCTGGTTGATGCCAAAAAAACCTTGCTAGAGCTGTTGAGGCACAACGAGGCGGAGAGAGAATGACTATAATTTTTTTATGTTTATTCCGTAATCTTTCAGCAAAGCTAATAATTTCGAAATTTTCTTTTCGACTCATATTTACTCTTAGTTATTGCATAAAGAAAGCAGTCCCGTTTTTTACTAGAAATATTAGGGTGTACTACATGCTTGGAAAGCGTTTTTTGATACTCCATGCCACTTTTTTGCATTACTTTAGCAGATGCAATGTTTTCAACATCACAAAATGATCTAACCATTTTAATTTCCTTAATTTTAAAGAGTAGGTCTATAAAAGTTTTTACGGTTTCAGTGGCATATCCTTGTCTCCAGAATTTTTTGGCAAAAACATAACCTAAATTGACAGTGTTATTATCGAAAACTATTTTAATCATTCCAATGGGTTTGTGTGATCCAATTGTTTCAACTAAATAGTTGAGTTCATTACTTTTATCCCATTTATTTAGACAAGATTTTAAAAAATCTCTGGTTTGCGCAATCGTAGTATGTGGTTTCCAACTTACGAAATGAGTTACTTCCGAGTCAGCAGTATAAGTTGAATATAGCTGAATCGCATCTGTCAACCGAGGTTTTCTAAATAATAATCTCTTAGTTGAGAGCGTTGTTGGTATCTTTTTCATAAAAATTAAAAATATTCCATCAATGTTTAAATATGTTACAATAAGTTGTCAAATTATATCAAAAGCCCAACAAATAGAGAAATACCTATTGTGAATGGAAATGAAAAGTTAGCCAAGCCTCAATTTGTTGTTATTTCGGGTGGACCAGATTCAAAAACATTACTAAATGAGGTACTCCGTCACAACATTCCTCAAGACATTCCAACCGAAGCAATTTTTATAAATTTTGGGCAACCATATTTATTACAAGAACTTACTTCAGCAAGATTAATTGCGGCTGAGTGGCAAGTGAAATTAAATGAAATTGTTGTACCCGGTTTAAGCCATGCGTTTATAGGTGCAGGTGAGTTTGGTTACATTATTTTCCGAAATATTATTGAAGCTTCTTATGGAATTGCTGCGTCTTACGCTCGTTATCATGGTGGAGAAGCCCTATATCATGCAAATATTAAAGAGGATGTTGAGGATCTTCCCTGGATGCCAGAGTTTTTTGCTCGATTCTCTGACATGGTAAATTCAGTTCAGGACGTTGGCAGTTTGGATATTAGATCACCATATTTATCGGTTCCAAAAACTGAAGTATTTGAACACGCTGATGAAATGGGTGTTAGCTTATCTGAAACATGGAGCTGTTTGCGTCCCGGGAAAATTCATTGTGGTGAATGTCGCAGTTGCAGACGTAGAAAACAGGCTTTTAAAAATGCTGGTATTAAGGATACTACCGAGTACGAGAAATAAATCAAGATGTAACATCTTCATTTATTTGTTATAAAATAAACAGAGCTGCATGTTGGCCAAGGGGCTTATTCCAATTATGAGCTTACAGTAAAAACGGACTTATGAGTCCGCTTTTTTCTATAGTTTTCCTCTCATTTTATATTAACTTTAATAAATATTAATAATATTAGTTGACTTGTTTTTGCCTGTGACCCTAGTGACACTCAGTTTGAACCGCTTTTAGCTCATTTCGAGCAACTCCGCCAGATGTACGAGACATCAGAACAGGAGGAAAGCGATGTTTAAGTCTACCTTATTTGACGAGTCAACTTTCTACAAGCAGTTTACCACGGATTTACTCAAGGCCAAACAAGAAGTAGTGATCGAGAGTCCATTTATCACTACTAAAAGAATGAATCAGCTAGCACCTATCTTTAGTAAGCTGGTTAGACGTGGAGTTAGAGTCTACGTCATCACCAGAGACCCTAGAGAACATCGAGAGCCTTACAAAGAGCAGTCGGAGCATGAGATACAGCACTTTGAACAAATTGGGGTGCAGGCGCTAATCTGCCAGGGCAATCATCATCGCAAGTTAGCGATAATTGACAGAAAGATTCTTTGGGAAGGCAGTCTTAATATACTATCTCAGATTAAAAGCAGGGAAATTATGCGCCGCTTTGATGGCGGCGGCTTCGCCGTGGAGATGTTTAATTTTTTGAAACTCGAGAGATTTATATAAATTATGGTAGACTACCACTATCAATAAAGGAAAATATGACAAAACAACCAACAGAAGCAGAAATCCAAAAAGTACTTAAGATGCTAGAGGAATCAGATCCAGATAATGCTACTCGTGAGAATGCTATCAAAGTTATTGAAGGTATGAAAACAATGGCAAGTGGAGTGATCGACAAGATTGATGATGATCTAAAAACAGGCAAAGTAAAAGTATCAGATGATGGAAAAGTTACTAGAAAAGACTAGTTAAAAAGGTAAGACCTCAGACGATTTAACCCCAAGAGCTGTGACTATTTTTTCGAGTGCTTCGTAAGAAGGATTTTCTCCACCACGCTCGATACGAGCATAGTAATTAACATGAATCTTGGCTTTATCAGCTATCTGTTGCTGGGTTAGTCCAGTCTTGTTACGAGCTGACTTAATGTTTTGGCCGAATTGTTGTTGTGATCCCATATTTATTCAATTATATAAAATTATTTTAACTTTTTTAAACTAATCATTCCATAGTTATTTCTATCCCTTCCGGAATAGTAATTTCCCTTTAAAGAATTTGTCTTTTTATCATAAATTAACTTAGCAGAACCTTCATGCATAGACATAGTTTCGACGGCATCATATTCTGGTTCATTTCTAAAGAAATAAAAGAGTGCTACTTTATTATCTACCTCACACGAGCCAAAATTTTCATGGATACTAACAGACTTCGATTCATTAAACTGACCATAAATTTTAATCTTTGTAGCTGATTGCTCAATTATTAGCTTCGCATAAATATCAGATTTAAATTTGTCATGCGATGATTTAATTGTGCCTACCCATGATCCATTAAGGTCATCAGCAATTAAAATTCCCAACTTCTGGAAAAGCGGATTTTTCCATGCAACATTGTTAAAATATGTAAATAATGCAACGTATATACCAGAAACTGAAGGAACTTCTATGTAAAATGGAATAGTAATACCAAACTCTTTAAAAGTTATATCTAGCAAGTAAGCTACAAATACGCTTAAGGTAATCAAGGCTACAATGAAATAAGAAAAGTTTTTGTAATTATCGACATTTATGTTCATATAGTTATATTTCCGAGAAAATAACTCCCAATCTTGTTAATAAAAAGAGCTGCATCATTGATATTCCATGTTTTCTGGTTGATCAAGCTATCTTGTTCATTCGCACACACAAAACCTGATACTCTGCCAGAATCTATTGCATCTAAGAGAAATTGAAGTGTTTTTAACATACATTCAGTGTAGCTACCGTCAAAACAAGGACTGCTACAGTTATATAGAAGATTTTCAATAAAATATGAAGAGGCTGTTTTTTCTCCCAGCTCATTGTGTTCGACGAGATCATTTTTCATATTTTTAAAAATTCTGACTAAGTCCTTAAATTTACCACTAGTATCAGTATTTTTAGATTGGCAATTTTCTATGTGTTTTTTTGGATAATTGATTATTTCGCTATCATCAGAAGTATTAAAAAGACGCATGCCTTCTACAAACTCTTGATTTGTATGAGAAATAAATTTTTTATATATCCTGTATTGAAAACTTGGAACAACATCAGCGCTAACTCTATTACCATTTGCTAATACGTTAAGGCATTTATCAGACCATTCCGTTTTATCGCCGAATTCTTTGATTAAACTCAGATAAACATCTTTTTTGAATTGCTTAAAATGATATAGGCTGTCGCTGTGCATAGAATCATATAGATTTTTTTGAACTTCATCTAGCATGTTTTTTCTTGGCACAAATACAGAATTTAGCTGAACAACTATATCGACATCACTATCAAACCTAACATTTGTATGATTAGCGTAAGATCCTTGTAAATATATTTCGTATTTAAAACTATGCAGGTGATACTCCTTCTTTATTTGTTCAATTGGGAAATGCTTCGCTAAAGCAGACTCAATTAAGTCTCTAGTGTTCTGTATTTTTTGCATCTCAGTTGGACTAGGCGCATGAGACCAAATTTCTAGTTGCTGATTTGATATTTGCTGCATAATTTCTCCATTATATACGTATATTACTATTCTCCCAAAAACACTCTCGGATTCACCGGTATCCCATACACTCTAGTTTCAAGATGTAGATGTGGCCCTGTAGACCAACCAGTAGTACCCATCTTGCCGATCTCGTCTCCAATTTTTACCTCTTGTCCTTCAAAGACATAGATTTTATCTAAATGGCCATAGAGGGAGATAATGTTATCTCCATGATCAATAATAATGTGTTTGCCATATCCCCAGAAGATCTCTCCAGCATAAATTACTTTACCCTGCATAAGTGGAGAAATTGGGGTTCCCAGACTGTTAGCGATATCAATTCCAGTGTGGAATACCTGATAGGAGCTAGACTTGGCAAATTCTAGAGTAATCACTCCTTGTACTGGCCAAGCTATCGTATGGTCTACTTCACTTACTACTTCACCAGTTGTAGGGTCTAGGATCTGAACATTTCTTGTTTCACTATCTACTCCCACCAAAGCGTCAGACACCACATTAATACCAGTGTGAGCCAGGATAAACACGGCAATCACTGGCAGCATCAACACGACTAAGAATGCTAGTAAGACTAGCTTGAACTCTCGTTTAAAGGAAAATATCGTGGCGATTTGGGCATAAATGTTCATGGGCTATTGATAAATCTCTCTGGGATCAGTAGTTAGCAAGGGGTGCTCTTTTTCACTCGCTACCACCTTAAGTGCTACATGATTTTGATCAGCAATAATTAAGCCTTCACCTTTGTCGCAAGTCAGTAAGTAGCGTTGTTCGTACTCACTCAAGTTAAACTCTTGAGCCACCTTTTTGATCGTGGTGGTGTCTTGTCTCATTGGGATACGAAGTGATGATTGTGAAGCAATTGCTCGACCATATTCTTGATTAAGAAAGTCATTTGCTTGTTGTGAGATGAGAGTGACTCCTAGATAGTGCTTACGGGCTCGCCTAGTTAGTCCTGCTAGAAACCTAGCACTCTCTTCATGTTGGAGGAGAATCCAAGCCTCATCAATCACTAGAATACGCTTCTGTGGGTCAGCCTTGACTTGTGAATGAACAAAGTTAGCCGTGGCTAGAATCATAATCTGGCGCAAAGACTCATCTAGATCCTTAATATCAAAAACGACTAGTCGGTTATCCAGGTTCACATTAGTCTGTCCGTCAAATACCGTTGAGAGTGAGCCAGAGACAAATCTCTCCAATCTGTCACACAAGTCTTTTTGCTTCATTTTCTTGAGAGTTTTGTAGAGATCTTTTAGGAGTGGTAACTTCTGTTTGTCCGCAAATTTTTTCATTCTCATCGAGAAGCCAAAGTTCTTGTAAGTAGCAATCAGTGCTTTATCAATCACCGCCCGCTCCTCAGAGTTAAGCGATCCAACTAGTAAGGAGACTATCTCGGTTAGATCTTGGATATGCTCAGCTAGATTATTCTTGCCATTATATGACTTGAGAGAGAAATCAAAAGGATTAATCTTTTCCTTGCTTGTTGCAGAGAGTCTAATGTATGTTCCCTTAACTGATTTAGTCAGTTGTTTGTACTCCCGCTCTGGGTCAATCACGATGACTCGGGTGCCTTGCATCAGTTGTCTTAAGATCTCGACTTTGGCGGTGTAGCTTTTACCACTCCCAGATTGTGCAAATATTATGGCGTTAGCATTATTGAGTGAAAACCTATCCACGATTACCAAAGAGTTATTGGATTTGTTAATTCCGTACAATATCCCAGACTCTTGCACTAACTCAGACGAGACAAAGGGGAAAGTTAGCGCCGCACTAGAGCTATCTAGGTTGCGATTCTGTCCTAGTTTGTTCTCTCCTCGGGGTAGGGCGGTTTGCAGGCCCTCAAGTTGTTGGAAGGTGGCAGTCTTGATGTAAAAGAGTCTAGTAGACATGACTGTTTCTAGGATTGTGGTGATCTTGTTAAGATTGGACACGCTCTCAGCCGTGATCGTCATGTAAATACCGATCTGAAAGAGCTTTTCTTGCCCACGCTGGATCTTATCCTTAAGTTCAATTGCCGACTCCAGTGGATCAGTGATCTCTGAGCCAATCACTTTACCCTGTTTGAGCATAGTACGTTTGGTAGATTCGAGCTCGGTAATTTTACGATTAAGTTTGGGCAGAGCTAGAAGTGGATTAATCTGCTCAATATGATGTGAGATATCAATGTTGTGGTTAAAGTTAATCAGCATATTCAGCCACCCCACACTTGCTATATACGGATAACCGGAAACAAATAATGTGCGCACAAACTTATCACCCATTTGTAAGTAAGTAGATTCCTCCGCCAGTCCTGAATATGAGATTAGGTCTAGTTGATCTTGCCCGCCAAAATTGAACTGGACGGCCTTTTTCTCGAGTAGCTTTTGGACTTTTCTCTTCTTACTTCGCCTCACTCGCTTGGCGTGTTCTTTTTTAATGGCTTTGATTTTGTTTTTGAAGTTAAACATAGTTATTCCTTAGTAAGGCTTCAATGGTTTCGCTCTTTAATTCCTGAGTCTTAATTTGGGAGGGATTATAGAAGCTATAGAACAAATCTAGTATTTCCAAGCTGTCTAGCGCCTTGGTTTTGATTCCCATCTTCTCTAGAGACTTCATAATTAGATCGCGGGTAATGTGGAGCTGTTCTTTGACTAGTTCAAAGTCACGCTTTTTACCCTCATGTCGATACGGCACCACGATATAGAAGTGGCGAGAGAGAATTTTATTGCCAGACACTAGATTCTTGATAAATTGGCAGTAGTTAGTGATCTGGTTTTTGTAGACTACTTGCTTTTCCTCGTCCCTAGACCTCATCATCTGCTCTAAGTACTGATCTATATCTACTTCTCTAACTCGTACCAAGATCTGCAAGTTGCAAGGCAGGGAGTTAAGGAAGTTTTGGTAGCTATCGATAATCACGTCTTGCTCTTCCTCACTCTTGAGTTCAAAGTTAATTGAAGAGGTCTTAATTACCAGCCGATACTCGTGGTTGGGTAGTACCAGGATGCCGTTTCTCACCTCCTTGATCTCAATTTGTTTTCTGGAGTTAGTTTTACTTTTTGATTTGTTCAAAAGCCACATTCAAACCTCCTTTCCTACTTACTTTGTAGCGAAAATCCATATCCTGACTGCCCACCAGATTCTCCCAGTTAACTAGGTTCTTGACTTGATAGACTTGAGAAGAGATCTGTTTTTTAGCCTTAACTTTGACCTGTTTTGTTTTAACCACTTTCTCTTCTTCAAAGCTTGGCAAATACATAGTTCTTAGGTGATTCTCATTTTTGTTGTAGATGTAGTACTTAGCGCGCAGGTTGTAGCGCAATAATATGGCTAACCAGTCCACAACTACTTTGCCCTTGATTCTCAGAGATAGTAGTAAGCAGGTCACAAACACTACTGCCGAGACGATGAGCTTGTAGACTACAAAACTCATGGTAGGTGGGAGAATTGAGTAGATTAGAGTGGTAAAAAACACTGGTGCCATTAGAATCAGCATCTGCATCAGGTTAAGACTTCCCACAATCTTGTCTTCTACTGTAGTGATCTGTGCTGGTATTACTCTAGTTCTCATCCGTTGATTACCTTTCTTGGTAGCTTGATTTTACTAGCTGCTGCTCTAGTGGTTGAGGCTGAGTTATCCGCACTAATTACATTTACTACTTGGTTGCTCATTTTCTTAAGAGCCGAGCTCTTAGCGGTATAAAATACCATCTGCATCATGAGAGACGGTGTTTTAAGGAGTGTAAAGAAAAGACCAATAGCAACTGCTACCGAGATCAGAGAGTTTTCGCTGTGGTCAGGTAAAGCTAGAAATGCTCCTGCAAGTTGTATTATCACTACATGAACAAACACCATAAAGACATTCACAAAGTAAGTCTTTATCGAGATGGTGGCAAAGTCAGAGAATCTGGGTAATGCCCACATCATAAAGACAAATGGGGCG